>CAJOOM010000029.1 GCA_905236775.1 Candidatus Gastranaerophilales bacterium | reverse complement strand
GCTTATGCTCCTTGTATCGCTCACGGTATTGATATGTCTAAGACTCAGACAGAACAAAAACGTGCAGTTGAAGCAGGTTACTTCCCATTATACAGATATAATCCATCTGCAGAAGTACCGTTCAGCTGGGACGCTAAAGATCCTAAGGGTGCTTACCAAGACTTCATCAGAAGTGAAGGTAGATACAAATCACTTCTTAAGACAAACCCTGATGCAGCAGAGGAACTTTACAGCAAAGCTGAAAAAGATGCTGCTAATAGAATGGAAGTCTATAAAGCAGTTGGTGCGCTTTTGAAATAAGGCTAGATGTTGCGGTAAATCATAGATTTATTACAACCTACGAACTAGGAAAATAAAAAGTAGGGTGCGAGGGTAAATATTTCCCCTCGCACCTTATTTTTTATATTCTTATATTTGGTGCGTCAAACGACGCACCCTACGATGCTAAGGTGTTATAATGCTGTATTAGACAATTTGTTTATATGGATGCTGCTTATTGAATTGTTCTATTAAGGCTTGTCTTTCCTGTATACTTAAAGCCTGAAATTCATTATAAGATATACCTAAGGCGGAAGCTAATGCTTGAGGAGAACCATAATGAACAGTACAAACTTGTCGCCCTTTGTTATTTTGATTTTGTACTGTCAATGTTTCGCCTGTAATAAGATTTTTTCCAACAACCGTCTCCTTTTGATATGGTGATGATGGGTCTGCCAATTGTGGTTTATCCTCAGCATTCATTTCTTTTTGGGAAATTGGCTTCGAATTGACTGTACGTCCATCAGGAAAAATTTTTGGACCTATGTTTGTAAAAGTCATAAATACTCCTTTCTTAATTGGGTAAATGAAAACATATAAATATTATATATTTATTATTGCATATATTTATCGATTTGTCAATATATATATCGACTAATAAATAAATTTATTTAAAAAAGTTATAATTTTACTATGGGTAAAATAGCAAACGAGATTAAAAATCTAGCAGGAGATAGAGACCTTACTCTAAAAGAACTAGCTGCCAGAATTGGCGAAATTCAAAATAAAAAATATTCTCTTGGCAGCTTATCCCAAAAATTACGTAATGAAACGATTTCATATAAAGAAGTTAAGCTAATAGCCCAAATTCTCGGATACAAAATAGCATTTATTGATACATTTAAATTTAATAAATAATTTTGTTCGTTAACATACAAATCTATGTTCGTTAAATATATTATGCACGTACTTTTATGTTAATATTATTTTCCTGTCTTAATGTCTTTAAGTATTTATTATAAGTTTTAAAAATCCAATTTAAAACTTGAGTGTGACCGCAACCCAATTCTTTTGTCATTGCTTCTATAGTATAACCCTCCTGAATCATTCTTGGAATATTCTCTTCCATTGCTACTTGCAGCTTGGTACGATTTATTGTAATATTAAATTTTTTTAGCATTTCCCCCACCCATGATGGAGAGCGATGGTATAATTCGGCAATTTCCTTATGAGTAAATCCTAAACTTCTTCGTTTTATTAAGTCGTTCTTTAGTTTGTTTTTATCATATGTATTATCCTTTTTATACAGTTTATTTGCAGACATACCTTTTACTTCTTTTGCCCATTTATTAATGACATTATGGGACAATCGGGTTGATGTCATAATCAACTTATATGGAGTTTTTTGTTCAAAGAGCGGTTCAAGCAATTCGGATAATTGTTCGTTGGTATATTTGATTCGATGTCCTTTAAATTGAATATTATTCATATTTTCATTGAAATAAATTTGCATATTCACCTCACATAAATATTAAAACTACTAAAAAAATTTTTTGCTATTTTTACGCACTAATATAAACAAGTAGCACAAGAATTTTCCTATTTATAATTAATCATCTTTCCGAACTCTGCATAACTATACTATAAATTTATACATATCCCTTTTTAATGTACAGTTCAGGATAAATTCTTCTTAATTTATTTATTTGTGTTCTTGTAAAATCATCTTTCAAGAAATTGGTATACGTGTCATTTATATTTGTAAAAAAAGTTGGTTTGTCGTTATCATTTATTTTAAAAATTTTATTGTATTGAGTTTTATATTTGTTAATGATATTTGGTACATAATCAGCAAATCCAAGCCAACAATCTATTATATAAGGCTTTTTATCATTGACAAAAAGGACAGAGTGATCTAAATCTTTACCATTTTTATCGCATAGCTGCGCAATATGACAATTTTTTATTCCGTTAATCTTTGCAACTATTGCAGCTAACTGTGCACTTTCTCCGCAATTTCCAAGCTTATATTTTTTTATCGGTTTAATAAAAGCAAAAATTTTTCCCACAAAGTTATCAGCTGAATCATAATAATATGATACTTCATCTCTTAATTTATTTTCCGTTTCTCCGTTTAATCTTTTTTTGAGATTTCTAAAGGCATTAATATTTACAAATTCTTCAACTTTTGTTGATGAGATTCTTGGGAAACACTTATTTACATGCCTTGCCACATCATCAGCAAAACGAATTGTCTGATTCCTGGATTTAAACTGTGTATAATCAATTTTTTGAACATTCATACCCTAAAAAAAACCGCTAAAAAAAATTTTTTGCTATTTTTACACACAAATATAAACAAGCAACACAAAATAATGAAGTCGCGGTAAATCATAAGACTTACCGCGGCTTATTGTTTTTGATAACAATTTGATTTAATTAAACTTTGCCGCTCTTATTTGTAACAGAATCGATTCCCGAACCGAGAAAAGAAAGAATAACAGAAGCTAAAAGCGCCCACCAGAAGTTCGCAACTTCAACTCCGGGAACAAGAAAACCCGCAAGCATAAACAAAAGCGCATTTATCACAAGACCAAAAAGTCCAAGCGTAATAAAATTAATCGGCAAGGTCAAAAAGTTAATTAACGGTCTTAAGAAAGCATTAATAAGTGCAATTACTACTACCAAGATTAACGCAGCCAAAAATCCTGCAATTGAAATTCCCGGAAGCAGCCACGCAATAAACAAAACAGCCAGTGCAAATAAAATCCATCTTACAAGTATCATCATAATATAATCTCCTTTTCTGCTAATTTAGTTTAAACTAATCCCATTTTGCATTCATTACACATCTATCTAATATTTTGTGTAAAACATATAAAAACTTTTTTATTCAATCCACTCCGTTATTTCCCTTTTTGTATTTTGCCATTTATATTCTATTGGCGGTTTTGTTTTTACACAATGAGAACAGAATTTTGGCGGTCTATTCATAAAATTAAAAACTTCTTGAATATTGTTTACTTTATATATATCAATATAATCTGTTTCCGGAATCTCTAAATTTTGTTTAAAATAATTATTAAAAAACCGTATATATGCTTCTTTTGAACAGTGGTAGATTTTACCGTGATCAAGATAAAAATATTCATGCCACCCTAATTGGCAATTTAAATAAGAATCAATAGAATTATGAGAACCACTCAAATCAATACTGTCTTTATACATGATAGAATTATCCAAATAAAATTCAAAATTAACTCCAAAATTTGCACATTTTTTCTTAACCAATTCCCAATTTATATCAAGTCCGTAATCTGTTGGCTGAATTAAAATATTATTCTTTCCGCATTTTTTATAAAAATCATCAGACTGTTCCGGTAACAGAATACCATTTGTAATAAGTCTAATTTTACTTTTGGGAAATATTTGTCTTGCAGTCTCTAAAAATTCTATACACTTTGGATGCAATAACGGTTCACCGCCAAGAATGTTAAAAGTTTCTATATCTCCTTTTGTTAATTCAAAAAGTCTTGTTAAATCACTTTTGAATTCCGCTATTGATAAATATGATTCTGGAGCAAGCGGCGCAAAATGATGGCAACCGCAACAATTTAGATTGCAATGGTCAACAATATGCAGTTCAATTGTTTTAATCGAGTTTACGGGAAGAATTTTTTTAATTCTTAAATCATTCAAATAATTAATTGTATTAATTTGTTTTTTTAATAATTTAATCTCTTTTTTAAGATTTCTTATTTTAATTTTTAAACCGAAAATGTACACTACTTTGTGTGTATTTTCGTTTTGTATGGAAAAAATTTGTTTTAAAAAATTCATAGTCAAATAATAAATCATAAATTATAAAATAGCAACTTTCAAAATTTCTTTTGCAATTTATTGTGCTTGAGTTCAAATTTCTGAGCTTTCCGCAAACTCTATAATTGTGCTATTATATTTAGAACAGGATTTAATTATGATTTTTGAAAACCAAAAAAAATTTGCTGCAAGTTTATCCATTATATCAAACGGTATAATCATACTGTTTAAGTTTGTTGCAGGTATTATTACTGGAAGTATGAGTATTTTATCGGAAGCGATTCACTCTATGAGCGACTTTCTGGCTTCTGTTTTAACCTTTTTTGCTGTCGTACGTTCTTCTAAGCCCGCAGATAGCGACCATCCTTTTGGACACGGGAAATATGAAGATATAGCTGGTTTTTTAGAAGGTATTCTAATTTTAATTGCTTCATTATACATTATTTGCGAAGCATGCAGAAAAATAATTAATAACAATTTTTCAGCATTTGATTCAACATTCGGAATTATTGCAATGGGAATTGCCATTTTTGCCAATTTATTAGTCAGCAGTTACTTGTTTGCAATAGCAAAGAAAACAGACTCAATTGCATTAAAAGCGGATGCTACACACTTAAGCACAGATATTTATTCTTCTTTGGGAGTTCTGATAGGTTTAATTCTGATAAAAATTACCGGCATTGCAATTTTAGACCCACTGATTGCAATATTTGTCGCTTTTATTATATTAAAAACAGGAATATCTATTATCAAAGAAACATTGAACGACCTTTTAGACAGAACATTACCTGATGAAGATATTAAAATTATAGAAAATATCATTAATGATTGTAAATCGATTTATGGATTTAAGAATTTAAAAAGCAGGAAAAGCGGTTCTAGCAGAGATATTGATATAACTATTTTGTGTGAAGAATCTATGCCAATAAAAGAATGTCATGATATTTGTGATATATTAGAGTCTGAGATTCAAAAGAGATTACCAAATACACTAATTACTATTCACTGTGAACCCCATGAACAATATATAAACAAATAAAATTAGACAGTCGAGGATGGTTAAAACAGGCATGTGCCAACAAAAAAATAATTATCAAAATAAAATAATTTTTAGCAATTATATACCAGTTACCACAAAATATGGCTAAAGTTATTATATTATCAATACTTTATAGAATTTTAGCGCGTATACTGCAACGAAACCGTTCCCCAGAATTTGCAGGAAAAATTTTAATTTTTCCGCAAATTCTACTTGTGTTACAATTATTTTACAAAACTAAGACTTTTTCTTACACTTAGTGTATAATAGTTATGTCGTATTAAGGAGTATATACAAGTGAGTATTATAGAAGGTTTACTAACTGTAAAAGATGAAAAATTTTGTGTAGTTGTTTCGCGTTTTAATGAATTTATTACTAATAAGTTATTATCCGGTGCAATGGATGAGCTAAAACGTCATGGTGTGAGTGAGTCAAATATTGATATCGTTTGGTGTCCGGGAGCATTTGAGATTCCTCTTATTGCTAAGAAATGCGCTAAAACGAATAAGTATTCCGCTGTAATTACACTTGGAGCTGTAATAAAAGGGTCTACTTCTCATTATGACTATGTGTGTGCAGAAGTTTCAAAAGGGGTTGCATCCGTTGGGCTTGAAACAGAAATACCTGTTATTTTTGGAATATTAACAACAGATAATATTGAACAGGCAATCGAAAGAGCCGGAACGAAAGCCGGAAATAAAGGCTCAGATGCTGCCAAAACTGCAATTGAAATGGTTAGTTTATTAAATAAAATATAGTGTCTTAATGAAGAATAGAAAATGTAAATGGAATATTTCTAATAATAATTTTCCACTTTCAATTTTCCATTTTCCATTAACGAAAGGGGTGCATCTATGTCTGAAATTATTACTGAGTATAGGAATGAAAACACAAAAAACATTGATTTACTTTCTACTATCGATATAGTCAGAAAAATAAATGAAGAGGATAAGCTTGTTGCACTTGCAATAGAAGACGAAACTCCTAACATTGCGCGAGCAGTAGATATTATAGCAAAACAATTTTTAAAAGGCGGAAAGTTATATTACTACGGTGCAGGAACATCAGGAAGATTGGGAATACTTGATGCCTCAGAATGTCCGCCGACATTTGGAGTTGCACCGGATATGGTTCAAGGCATTATGGCTGGAGGAGACAGGGCATTTAAATTGGCAGTAGAAGGAGCCGAGGACAATTATGAACTTGGGAGAAAAGATGCGGAAGTCCTTACAAATAATGATGTAGCAGTAGCAATATCAGCAAGCGGTAATCCAAAGTACTTGCTTGGTGTTTTACAAAAAGCGGAAGAAGTGGGATGCAAGACAATTGCTGTAACGTGTAACCATAAAGCTGCAATTTTGGAGGAAGCCGGTCACGGAATTTGCGTAGAAGTAGGACCTGAAGTTATTGCAGGTTCAAGCAGGATGAAAGCCGGAACTGCACAAAAAATGATTCTTAACATGCTTACAACAGGTGCCATGATAAAAATTGGTAAAACGTATGAAAATTTTATGATAGATTTAATGCCTACAAATGAAAAACTAAAAGACAGAGCTATAAGAATTGTATCTGAAATTGCCGGAGCAAATGCATCAACCGCGCTTGAAACACTTATAGAAAGTGATTGGAAAGTTAAAACCGCAATAATTATGCTAAAATGCAATATGACTAAAGAAGAGGCAAATGAAATTTTACGTAAAAATTGCGGAGTCTTAAGAAGAGTGTTAAAAAGTATGACAGTTGTCTAATTCGGAAATATGAGGATTTTATATAATGTCTTTTAATATTGTATCCACGATTATTATGTTTTTAGTTGCTACTGTAGCAATTTATTTATTATATTTTATAATTTTAAATTTGGGGCGAAATTCGCAGTTGTCTGATAAAGAGGTACTTAATCAGCTTAAAGAGCTTTTTGCCAAACAACAATATGAATTAGTAGAACTTTTGGCAACAAAATATCTGGAAAGAAATCCTAATTTTATAGAAGTTCGAAGATATCTTGCCCGAGCTTATTTAGCAAATAAAAAATACAAGAATGCAATAAACCAATGTGATATTATTTTGCAAAGTTACCCTAATGATATTGAAGCACAACATATCCTTAGTCAATGTTACTCATAAAAAAGAATGCTCAATAAAGTTATTAAAGTAATTCACCTGTTCTATAAGTACACAAAGTAATTTTATGCTACAATACTTGTATGGCAATATTATCAGATAATGAAGATATAGGGATAGATAATAAGGAGTCTTTACATAAAAAGAATCCTATTATAAAACCTGAAAATATTGAATATGATAAAACTTTTGAAAACAGCATTCGTCCAAAAGATTTTGATAGCTATATTGGTCAGAGTGCATTAAAAGAAACTCTTAAAATCACTTTGCAAGCTGCCAGGTTAAGAGAAAAGCCACTGGACCACATGCTTTTTTACGGACCTCCGGGATTAGGTAAAACGACGATTGCCGGAGTTATCGCTTCTCAAATGGGAGTTGAAATTCTTATTACTTCTGCTCCGGCACTTGAAAGACCACGTGATATAATAGGGATTTTAATGTCATTAAAAGGCGGAGAGATATTATTCATAGATGAAATTCACCGCCTTAACAAAGTTGCGGAAGAAATACTCTATCCTGCAATGGAAGATTTTACTCTTGACATGACAACCGGAAAAAGTCAGACTGCTAAGACTTTGAGAATTCCGCTTCCAAAATTTACATTAATTGGTGCAACAACAAAAGCCGGTGAGCTTTCTAGTCCTCTTCGAGACAGATTCGGCATGATTCATCGATTAGAATTTTATACAATAGATGAATTGGCTCAAGTTGTAAAAAGAACAGCAAAAATATTGGAAATAGATGTTACCGAAGAGGGGGCTAAAGCAATAGCAAAACGTTCCAGAGGAACTCCAAGAATTGCAAACCGTTTAATAAAGCGTGTATCAGATTTTGCAATAGTTAAATATGATGGCAAAATTGATGAAGTTGTCGCAAATGAATCACTTGATATTCTTAAGATTGATGAATTTGGATTGGATAATACTGACAGAGCTTTATTAAATTTAATCATAGAAAAATATGACGGAGGACCTGTCGGAGTGGAGACTATTGCAGCAGCTTTGAGTGAAGATGTAAGAACAATAGAAGATGTTTGTGAACCATATCTTTTGCAAGCAGGACTTTTGCAAAGAACTCCCAGAGGAAGAAAGGTTTCACCTGAGGGTTACAGACATCTGGGACGAAAAATGCCGTCAGAACAAACACGATTGTTTTAAGAACAAAATCAATTTAAAATATAAAAGAGAAAATCACATGACAAACATAATTTTAGTTGGCATGCCTGCTAGCGGAAAAACTACTATAGGGAGTTTATTATCCCGAGAGTTAACAGATTACACACTAATTGATACTGATTCTGTCATCGAAAAAACTCAAGGTATGAAAATATCCGAAATTTTCAAAAAGTTTTCAGAAGATTATTTTAGGAAATTGGAATATGAAACGATTCAAACAATTTGTTCCGGTACAAAAAAAATAATCTCTATCGGCGGAGGTGCATTTGAAAATCCAAATAATAGAGCAACTCTTTTAAAATTTGGTAAAGTATTTTATTTGAAATCTGACCTTGATATATTATATTATAGAATATCTAAGGATAGTTCTCGTCCTTTACTTCAAACTGAAAATCCAAGAGAAGTGCTGGAAAATCTTTTAAAAAAAAGAGAGGAAAACTACAAGAAAGCACATTTCATAATAGATACAAATTCAATGAAAGAAGAAGAAATTGTAAGGTTTATAATTAATGAAACAGATTTTAAAAGTTCAAATTAGTGATAATAAAGAATATTTAATTGATATTTCAGACTCAAGTTTTGAAGAGTTAAACAGGGATATTTATGAATATACCAGAGGACAAAAACGCCTAATAGTTATGTCTAAAAAAGTTTATAAACTCTACTCAGCAGAATTAAATTTTGGGGATGAAGAAATATTCATACTTCCGGACGGAGAAAAAGAAAAAAATTACAATAACTACTTAAAAATATTAAAACGTGCATACGAACTCGGACTTACGAGGAAAGATGTTATTATTGCGGTTGGCGGCGGTGTAGTGGGTGATATTGCCGGTTTTGCAGCATCTACATATATGAGAGGTATCGATTTTATACAAATTCCTACGACACTTTTATCGGCAGTAGATTCTTCTGTCGGCGGAAAAACAGCAATAGATTTAGATTATGCTAAAAATATTGTTGGCACTTTTTATCAGCCCAAAAAAGTATTTATTAATATTAATTTCCTTAAAACACTAGATAAGAAACAATTTGTATCCGGCTTAGGAGAAATTTTAAAATACGGATTTATTGAAGAAAGTTGTAATTGTGAAACGAAATTTTTCTTATTTGAATATTTAACACTTTGTTGTGAAAAATTAATGCAGCGAGAAGCATTAACTCTTATTCGAGTTATTGAATATTGTTTGAGTTTAAAAATTGCAGTAGTAAAACAAGATGAAAAAGAGAGTGGACTCAGAAAGATATTGAACTTTGGACATACTCTGGGGCACGCATTGGAAACTATTACAAAATATCACGTGTACACTCATGGTGAAGCTGTAATATATGGAATGTTTTTTATTATAGAGTGGGCTTATAAACACGAATATATAACTTATTCTTACTACCGCTTATCAATGGAATTATTTACCAAATACGGTTTCAAACCATTGAAGAAAAAATACTCTCCGGAAAAACTTGTAAATATCATGAGAAAAGATAAAAAATCTGATTCAGAAAATATTACATTTATTGTTCCGTCCGGAAAAAAATGCGTAAAAGAAATAAAGCTTACACCGTCTGAAATAGAATGTGCACTATAAATTATCTAATACGTTTTCTTTGCTCTAATTGTCTTTTTAAACAAATTTTGGATATATAATCTAAGTCCGAATCTTTTATATTTGTGTAATGATATGAGACCTTTAATATATTATCTTCATCATCTGTTCTTATATATTTTGCCTCTGTTGTAATATCTTTATCTGGCAAATGCAGAGTTATTGTCGCAATTTCCGGAATCTCTTCCAAAGAATCTATAATTAAACGAACTCCATTTGCTGATAAATCATAAGTCTCGCAAGACATAACCTTTTCTAATCCATTTTTTAAGTATAACATTTCTGCATTTTCATTTATTTTGACTCTAAAGAATTCTCTATTCTGAAAAAATTCCACAATCTCAGGAGTTTTTATAGAAAAAAATACATAAGGAGGCTCTTTTGTCATATATTTTAATTCGGTCTTTGCCTTATATAAACCTGTTTCGGTAATAATTCCAAGTTCTATATTTTTCGGTGTCTTTATAAAAAAATCGCCATCAAATTTTGCACTTGCATAAATATCGTGTTTATTTATATCTCTAATTCCCGCTTTTATACAATGAGGAAAATTATCTTCATCTTTATAAACTATTTTTATATAGTTAATATCGTCTATATTAATTATGTAGTTAATATCATCTATGTTAAATTTTAAATTCATTTTATTTTTCCGCTTCTAATTTTTTGGGTTCTATATTTTCCAATTTTCTTACCGTTTTTATCATATTGAATTATATCACCTTTCCAGTTTCTTTTAAAACTACCTTGCGGCAAATTATTAAACTTCTTATAATTTGTCTCAGCAAAAACAGGCGATAATAAAAATAATGACAAAATTAAACAAAACCATTTTTTCATCCTAAAATTATACCATAATTTTTCCATTATGACACCTATTTTTAAATAAGTTTAATAAATTAACTCCACTTCTTGGGATCAAATTTAAAATCTTTAACATTTAGTTTTAGAGATTGCATATAAGGCTGAAATTTTTGAATAAGTGTAATTTTACGCAATGAAAGTTCTTGAGCAACTACAGAATTTGCACAAGCAATGACCATTATTCCGCCGGGAAGCATAGAAAATGGACGAGATTTTTTTTTGTATTTTTCCGGCAAAATTTTATCCCATACATTATAAAGATTTGTTCTTGCCACTGCTTTTTTTAATACCGGATTATCCATCATAGATGTTATGACAGAATTTATATCTTCAAAATCTGTATATAAAACTTTTCCCAATCTGGACTCCAACTAATCTTTGTGATAACATTCCCATATGAATTGTAATTTAGATGATATCATAAAACAATCAAAAAAGATATTATTGTTATCACATATGAATCCTGACGGAGACACTTTAGGTTCTATGTGCGCAATGTATTCTATGATATACAATAGATTCAAAATAAAAGCTGATATGAACATCGTTTCTAATGTTCCATACAATTATAAGTTTTTACCGAATATAAATCTGGCACAACGATATTTTGATAAATCCATTATATACGATTTAGTTATAACCCTTGATGTAGCAGCTCTTGATAGAATCTTGGATTCTCAAATATTTTTTGAACGAGCAAAATGCACCGTTAATATAGATCATCACAAAACAAACCCTAAATTTGGAGATTATCAAATTATAGAACCGGAATCAAGTTCTTGCGGTGAAGTTTTGTATAATTATTTTAAAACAAATGATTGGAAAATTGATACAGATTCAGCTATATCCCTTTACACAGCAATAATGACTGACACAGGGAATTTCAAGTTTGAAAATACATCCGCTAACGTTTTTAGAGCAGCAGCCGATTTGGTTGATGCAGGAGCAAATCCAAATTATATATACAAAAAGTGCTATGAAACAAAAACAAAAAACTTTGTTTTATTCCAAAATTATTGCATTAATAAAGCAGTATTTAGTGAAAACAATAAAATTGCATATACAACTGTATACAAAAAAGATTTAGAAAAATTCTCGGCAGGAGACGATTATACTGATGGTATAGCTGAAACTCTAAGAGCCATAGATACTACAGAGATTGCATTCGTTACAAAAGAGATAGATAAAAAACTTACAAAAGTTTCTATGCGTTCAAAAACTATTGATGTTGCAGAGATTTGTACTAAGTTCGGAGGCGGTGGTCATAAATTTGCAGCAGGATGCACTATTAAGTCCTCTATAAAAGATTCCGTTAAAAAATTGTTAGGTGAGATAAAATTGTGAAAAATCAATTAAAAACTATAAAAAATATAATAAAAGCAGTTGTTAACAATGATCTCTTCGGCATGGCAGCAGAAATGGGATTTATGCTTGTTATCGGATTTTTTCCGTTCATGTTGTTTTTAATGGCCGTTTTTGGATGGCTCGGTAAACATACTTTTATTATTCCTTTAATGGAGTTTTTTCATAAAGTAGTACCTGGTGATGTATTAAATTTATTACAAATAGTATTAAACGAAGTTCGTTTTGTTTCAAAAGGCGGATTAATAGGTACTTTAGGTTTTATTATTACAGTTATTTTATCAACTAATGCGCTTGCAATTGTAGCAAAAGGATTAAATCGCGCATACAAACTGGAAGATACTCGTTCCTGGATATATAATAGAGTGCTGGCTTTTGTAATGGTATTTGTGAATGCACTAATTTTATTTCTAAGTATTGACCTTATTGTATTTGGTAAAGTAATTATTAATTTTTTAGTAACATATTTAGGTTTGACAGCACTTGCAGGCAATATAATTTTACTTTTAAGATGGCCGGTAGCATTTGTTGCACTGTTTATAATGGCATATTTACATTATTACATATTTCCGGATTTACAATGTCAAGAAAAACTTAGACGAAAAAGTGCACTTCCGGGAGCTTTTTTCTTTACAATTTCTTGGTTAATCGGTTCGTGGGGTTTTTCCATATATATTAACAACTTACATACTTATAATTTTGTATACGGCACAATCGGCGGTTTTGCGGTCTTGATGGTTTGGCTGTATTATACATCTATATTAATTTTGGTTGGGGGAGAAATTAACTCGCAATTATTTGAAAAACTTGAAAGAAAAGAAGAACTTATTTTAAAAAGAAAAAAGGGCATTTCTGAAGATGCTTGATCGATATATAAAATTTTTATATTTTCTTGATGAAGAATTAAACAAAATGTTCTCAAGCCAGAAACCATTTATAAAATGTAAAGTCGGCTGCGCATTATGTTGTAAAGATGGCGATTTTCCTATGTCAGAGCTTGAATATTTAAATCTTTTAGATTACTATAGGCTTCTATCGGGAGATTTGAAAAATACCATTGATAATAATATCAAAACTCTTCTCAAATCTAATAACGAAGAAAATTATGTATGCCCATTTTTAGTTAAAGACATTTGCTCAGTTTACCCGGTCAGACCAATTATTTGCAGAACATTCGGACTTATTTCTTTTACTAAACAGGGAAGAAAAAAAATTCCTTTCTGCGTTGATATGGGATTAAATTATTCAGAAGTATTTGACAAAAAAAGTTCTAAAATAATTGCAAAAGCACCAGATGGTACTGAACCGAATGCATACAATATCGATAGAATATTTTTACGCAGCAAAGAATTTGAGCAATCATTTAACATATATTTTGGCGAAGATAAAAGAATGATAGATTGGCTCAAAGATGAAACTTGGAACGTATGAATTCCGCATTTTAGTGTAAAATCCATCGGTATACAAAACAACACGTCATTAAATTCCAAAAAACTAATGACTTTTTCACTATATAAAATTCAATAAATCTACTTAAGCAACTCTGTAAGAATTACAGCATTCTCTTCTGCTCGCATATTATTTGAAATTTTATTTCTCTTAATATAAACACGCAAAGCTTCTCGAATTAACTCGCTTCTTGTTCTTTGCTCAGAAGTAGCTACATCATCTACTTTATTAAGAAAATCATCCGACATTGAAATTAATACTCTTGCCATATTCCCTCCATTTCAACTATTTTATATTATATCATATAAATAATTTATTACAATATTATATCGTATTTATATTAGCACTTGGAGGATGCGGAAAAACCCAAAAATTGACAAATTTTTGAGGTTTTTCAAATCCGATCTTAGGTGTGTGAAAGTCAGACTGTATGCGGGATAGCATACAGTCTGACTTGACACCGTTCCCAAGAGCTTGCGGAAAAATTAAAATTTTTCCGCAAGCTCCTTGTTTATAATATTAAAAACCGGAATTTTATCGTCCGTCGTCATTTATAGTTATCAGTGACTTTATTTTATGACAGACTCACATGCTCCTAAAAAAAAGCCCGAACTTTCGCTCGGGGTTTAAATTTTTTACAACCTTATCTAACCTTACATATATATAAAGTAATTTTTCTTTCCGAAATTGACTTTTTGTTACAAATCTTCACAATCAAAATTCTGGTCTAGGTGAAAAGTTTGTTTTTAAATCAAAACATTCTATGGTATAATAATAAAGTTATTTAGGAGTATAAAATGGATACAAAAGCTTTATTTAAAATCGGATATGGATTGTACGTACTAACAGCTTCCCAGAACGAAAAAGACAACGGATGTATTATTAATACTGCTATGCAGTTGACATCTAATCCCTGCCAAATAGGAATCGCTGTTAATAAGCTGAATTACACAAATAAAATGATTCAAGAAACAAAAAAGTTTAATATTTCAGTTCTGTCAGAAGACGTTAAATTTGAAACATTTAAACATTTTGGTTTCCAATCCGGTCAAAATATAAATAAATTTGAAAGCTTTTTCGATACAAAACGTTCTCCTAACGGAGTTTTATACATTACAAAAGAGACTAATGCTTTTATTTCTGCTTATGTTAAGCAGGAGATTGATTTGGGAACACATACATTATTTATAGCTCAATTAGTAGGTGCGGAAGTTTTATCTGATAGACCAACCATAACATACGACTATTATCAAAAGAATGTTAAACCAAAACCGGAACAAACAAAGAAAACCGGTTGGAGATGCAAAATTTGTGGTTATATTTATGAGGGTGAAGAACTACCTTCCGATTTTATCTGTCCTTGGTGCAAACATGGTACCGATGACTTTGAAAGAATTTAGCCCTTTAGGATATCTTTTTTCTTATCAATTTATATGGTAATCTTAATATATTGAGGAGGATAAAAGTGGGGTTTGCAAAATACATCACAAGAAGAATTATACAGGTAATACCGCTTCTTATTCTTGTATCTTTAATAAGCTTTTTTATAATAAGGCTTTCACCAATTGACCCGCTCGCTGAATTAAGGTTAAATCCGTCAATATCCGAAGAAACATTGCAAAAAGAAATAAAGAGATTAAATCTTGATAAACCAATTTACGTTCAATATGTATCTTGGGCAAAATCTTTTGTAAAAGGTGATTTAGGTTACACAAGTGCGGGCGAAAAAGTTTCTGTTAAGCTTAAAGAGCGAATACCTAATACTCTTTTACTTACAACTATAGTGATATTTTTAACCTGGATTGTCGGAATTCCGCTTGGAATTTTTGCAGCAGTAAAAAAAGAAACAGTGTTTGACAGATTCTTAACCGTTTTTTCGAGTATAGGCATGGCAATTCCCTCTTTTTTCTTTGCTATACTTATGCTTATGTTTGCAGTTAAAACAGGGTGGTTTCCGGTTGGAGGATTAACAAGTTATAATTTTAATGAAATGAGTTTTGGGAGTAAATTTTTAGATTTAGTTAAACATCTTGTTCTTCCAGTTACTGTACTATTTGCAATATCTTTATCCGGACTCCAAAGGCAAATGAGAGCAAATATGCTTGAAGTTCTGGATAGTGATTATGTAAAATTTGCAAGAGCTAAAGGTTTAAGCGAGTTTAAAGTAATATTCAAACATGCTTTAAGAAATGCTGTTAATCCGATGATTACACTTTTGGGATTTGAGTTCGCAGGACTTTTAAGCGGAGCTGCACTAACAGAGTATGTTTTCCAATATCCGGGACTCGGCAGATTAATACTAGAAGCGGTTATGAAATCAGATATAAATTTGGTTATGGCATCGTTAATGATGGGAACTATTATGCTAATTCTAGGTAATTTAATTGCAGATATACTTCTTATGCTAACGGACCCAAGGATAAGAAGTAATAAAACATAATCTCTCCTTTGGAGAGGGCGCAGACGTATTTGAGAGCAAAACTCGAAAATTACGGATGCGGGAGAGGGTAATAACACTATAATATGGAAATAATAAAAAAAATATTTAAAGATAAATTTGCGAGAGCAGCATTCATAATACTTGCTGTTCTATACTTAGTAATACTTTTTGCAGACTTTATCGCTCCATACTCGAGCAGTTATTCAAACAGAGATATGGCATATGCTCCGCCATCTAAGATATACACAATTGACGAAAACGGAAAATTTTCTTTACCTTACACATACAACTACATAAGAAAATATGATTCTAATCTTATGCAGACGGTATTTAAACAAGACAGAAGCAAAAAATATTATATAAAAATTTTTCCTAAAGCTGAAAAATATAAGTTTTTGGGTCTAATTCCGACGTCAAGACATTTATTTGGTGTGGAAAAAGGCGGGCAAATTTATCTTTTAGGAACAGATATTAACGGAAGAGATGTCTTTTCAAGACTTCTGTTTGGCGGAAGAATTTCTATGACTGTCGGATTTTTGGCTTTGTTTGTTGTATTTCCGATTGGACTTTTATACGGCGGTATCTCTGGATATTTAGGAGGAATAGTTGATACTCTTATGATGAGATTCGCAGAAGCAACTATGGCAATACCAAGTTTTTATTTGTTAATAATACTTGCAGCGATTTTACCATCCGGCATGACAAGTGTGCAAAGATTCGCATTAATAGTTGTAATCCTTGCGCTCATCGGATGGGCAGGTTTTGCAAGAGTTGTAAGAGGGATGGTACTTTCCATAAAAGAAGAAGATTACGTACAAGCAGAAAGAGTTATGGGTGCATCTAAATTAAGAATAATTTTAAAACATATTCTTCCGCAAACAACAAGCTATGTAATAATTGCTATGACATTAAGTGTTCCGTCATATATCTTGGCAGAATCCGGATTGAGCTTTTTGGGACTCGGAATTCAACAGCCGGACGCAAGCTGGGGTAATATGCTTAAAGAAGCACAAGAATTTACGAACATTCTCTACCGTCCTTGGCTCTTAACCCCAGGTGCTTTAATTTTTATAGCTGTATTATCTTTTAATCTTCTAGGAGATACTATAAGAGATATCCTCGACCCAAAATCTGAGGTTAGAAGATAAAAAAGT
This sequence comes from Candidatus Gastranaerophilales bacterium, assembly GCA_905236775.1. Classification (GTDB taxonomy): domain Bacteria; phylum Cyanobacteriota; class Vampirovibrionia; order Gastranaerophilales; family Gastranaerophilaceae; genus CAG-196. The sequence continues at coordinate 2,177 of CAJOOM010000029.1, read as the reverse complement.
TTTAATTTAATTTGTAGCGGACTCCGTTTTTATAGATTTTGCAGTAATATAAGCTGTTGTATATATAAAATACGGTATAACAAGTACTACCAGTAATAAAAACAAGAAATTATGCGATATAAGTTTTATTGCTATGTTAGTTAATAAATTGATCGTTAAATACAATATTACTGCAATAAAATAACTTTGTTTATTACGACTTATATATTCAATTGCTTTTGCAATGCGAATATATGAACATATATCATCTGTATTTGCAAAAATCCAAGTAAAAGCAATTGTCAGAATAAATACAGCAATAGATATTACTGCATAAATTGGTACTAATACATAATTTAAAATCGGTATAATATATGTTATACCAATTCCAAATAATACTAATCCAAGCAAAACTAAACCAAGTATCAATTCTGCAATTCTCCATTTAAACCCTGTAACAATATTATTTTTTATATTTATATAAGGCAGAATAATATTTTGTTTTTGATTGACAATAGCTTTGACGCAACTAATCCAATAACCGGACAGAATTATACATAATGGGATTAGTAAAAGAATTATAATTAGTTGAACCACCTTTATTTTAATAATAATTGTTGCAAATACAGGAATTAATATAGATAGGATAATTGTAATATATTTTTCTAAAATTTTATTATCCTTAAACATGTAGTAAAAAGCTTCTTTCATATATAAAAAATCTCCTTCATAAACATATACTTAAACCAGACTATTGTTAATAGTATCATATTTTTGTTATACATACATTAAGATTCTTAAATTATAGTTTAGATTTATCCGCTAAGGTTGTTTTTATGTTATTATATGCAAAGAAAGGGATATAAAACATTATGAGAATTCAAAACATATCATCAAATCAACAAACATATAAAGGCTATGTAGATAAATCTTTTACTAATTATGTAAAAAAAGCATGCAAAAATGAATGCATGAATATTTTAGAACGCGCTAATAAATACGACAAAAAAGTTGATGCAAAAGAAATATTTAGCATAAAATCGTTTGCTGATAACATTATATCAAAATTTTCAAAATATATGAATTATTTAGAAAAACATACCAATCTAAGTATTGCAGATGATTCGCTGCATTTGAATAATCCAATATCAGAAGAATATCTTACTTTTACCAGACCTATGCTTAAGGAAGAAAAACCATATGTTACGGGGCATTGCATAATATTACCATCTATGTATAATAATTCACTGTTTTTTCATAATAGCAAAGAAGCCGGTAAGAAAGAATTAAACCTTTTGGATAAAATGGCAGATGACTTAACAAACATTGATTACGAAGAAGTTGATAAATCATTTTTAAAATTCGCCGAATCTGAATTAAAAAGCTATGCAGAAGAAAACGGAGCTAATTTTATTAAACGTTTAAAATCTCGTGAAATGGCAAAAAAAATAGATAATTATGCCCAAAGAATTGATATGGAGCCTGTTAACAAGGTAAGGGTTGAAGAATATATACGTAAAGCTAAAGAACATAAAGCAACCGAAGAAAAAACAAAATTGGAAATAGAACAATTAAAAAAAGAAAATATAAGAATAGTTAATGATATCTTAAATGGAAAGTAAAGATTAAATAAGAGGAGTTAAAATGATAGATAGAAACGTTATTTGTATTAAATGGGGAACAAAATTTGGACCCGAATATGTTAACAAATTATATAAAATGGTAGAAAAAAATTTAACTCTTCCGCACAGATTTGTTTGTTTTACGGATAATGCTGACGGAATAGTAGATGGAGTAGAAATTAGACCGCTTCCGGAACTTAAAGACGATGGAATACCTGACAGAATGTGGAAAAAACTTGGCTTATTTGCAAATCCTCTTTCTGATTTAACCGGAACTGCATTATTTTTAGATTTAGATATTATCATCAGAAGTTCGCTTAATCCATTTTTTGAAGTTGAGGGAAGTTTTTTGATTTCTAAAGACTATGATTATCCGCGTGATATTGTTGGTAATTCGTCTGTTTACAGATTTGAAATAGGTAAACACGCTGATATAATAGAGCATTTCTATCAAGAGGGATTAACTATAAGAGACAGATATAAGAACGAACAAGTTTTCTTATCATACGAAATGGATAGAAAAGGACTTTTAAAATATTGGCCGAAAGATTGGGTTGTAAGTTTTAAACGTCAATG
>CAJOOM010000028.1 GCA_905236775.1 Candidatus Gastranaerophilales bacterium | reverse complement strand
TGAACTCTATTTTTGATTGTTTTTCGCTACAAAATGAAAAAAAATGAAGAAAGTTTCCCATATATTTTGATATATGGGATTTTTTTTTGTAATTTTGCAAGCAAAATTTTGATGTGTACTGACCTTAAGTGTCAATATCGAAAAAGAAATGGATAACGAGAATCGAAATATTAGCCATATTATTGCAAACGAATCAGGAATATTCGTTACAACTGTTGCGCCCAAAATCATACGTTCACATATTGACAACATCAGGTCTGCTAGTTCGTCTCAAATCAATTCTAATGCATTGTATAACACATGTTTCTAAAACTACACCTGTCAAGATGCTTCATGGCGTTGCAAAGAATTTTGGAAGTTGTTAAATAATGATTTTCTGTCGGATACATATGCTGTCAAGCAAATGAAAGAGACACGCCAAGCTACAGCGGACTTTTGGTTACATCGCCCTGAGAATAACAAATAGGGGATGCGTGTGAGAATAAAAATACCTGATAGCCTGGAAAAAGTGCGACTTTTGTAAAAAAAGTTGTACTTGTTTTGTATATGTCATTTTTAATGTGTATCTTTGCGGCGTAATTTGGAATAGTGTGTGCATAATGCAATGAAAGAGAACCGGAACATAGAATTCAAGCAGTCATGGCGGCTTCTTGGTTACTATCCCTCGTGAGAAATTCGTTGCAATGTCATAATAAATGTCATCTTCCCACCGACCAATGAGCGGGAGAAGACCAAGAGACAAGCGAACAAAAAGAAGTGAAATAGAAGAGACAGAAATCTCACTAAGAACAGATTAAATATAGAAAATTTGGTCTGTTTTTTGTTTTAATAGGGGAAAAGTAATGCAAAATGCAAATAAATTTGCATATATAAATATTTTTTTGTATCTTTGCCGCGAAATCATAGTATCTAACAACATTACATTAAATTAAACAACAGCGAATATGGCTTATACTTTAAAATTGGACATTTTTTCTTTTCAACTGAAGAAAATTACGAGCAGTACTATTGGTTGGAATAAGAATGATAAGGAAGTTATCCGATATCATACAGAAAAAGAGTTTGTGTCTTCCTTTGACAAAGTTGTTAAATCGTTCATTAGTGAGGACACTTTAGGCAAACCATATATGGAAGCATTCCTTTACAATTTCATGAAAGGTTTTAACGCTAGTTTTGTCACCAATGACGAGAACACGAAAGCCATTAGCATTACTGAAGATTTACAACGCGGTTTTAGTTCTCAAAAATTTACTGCATGGGGAATGTATAAGGGAGGAACGACAGGAATTTCAAGAGATGTATATAAAAATAATAATGCAAACGACATAACGGGAAAATTATTAGAAGATAATGTCGCTTCACTCTGTTTTTTCTATAAATTATGGATTCCGCAAGATTCCAATATAGGTTTTGTGATGTTGCAGAGTTATACATCAACTGGATGTACCGCTTTATTCAAAGAGCGTTTTGAAAAATATGTTGAGAATTGTGGTTACAAAGTCTTTTGGACAAAAATTATTCCAGATTCTTATGTCAAGCAATTTTTGTCCAATGGATTTATTAAGGAGATACGTGTGCAACACGTCAAGAAGGAGACAAATGGACTACAGTCCCCGACATTTTCTTTAAAAGATGCAAAAAATGTCACTATTTTAAACAAGTTAAATATCCCCTTACAAGTATTCTTTTCAGAGTTAGATTTCAAACAAAAATTGCAACAAAGCATACAAGTCGTTGATATGAATTATGCTCCCGACGAGGATAATGTACAGTTGATATATGAACACGACGGAAGAACAGTCCACGCACGTTTGGCAAATGTGGAAGATATTCTTCCTGCATTTATACTGAACGATGAACTAAAAATACAAGGAACACAAATTCCGGATTTTGAGGCAATGAATTCTTTTACAGATGGCATTTTAGAAGAAATCAAGAAAAAAATAGGATACACCCCTAAAAGTTTATAAACTTAATATGTAATACAAATTGACATATGAAGAAAAACATAGTAATAAGGGACGCTTTTGCAAAGGATATAGACGGCAATAATGATTCAGGTTGTCATATGTTTTTTAAATATCTATTAGCCCCTATAGTAGGATGTGGAGTTATATCTTATATTCTTTGGTTTTCGTCTTTGGTGATTGATTGGGTGAATATGGCCGTGAACATATTAACTTGCATAAGTATTTTTACAGCATTCATTTTTACAATTATCTTTTTCGCTCCAGAACATTTAATACAAAAAAGAGAAGCTATCGATCCGGAAAAGGACGATGCAATGAAAAATTATTTTACAAGATATACCAACTTAACAAAAATAACGATTAGTCGTCTTTCAATTACAACCTATTTGAGTTTTTTCTATATATTTTTGTTATTAGCACAGTGTATGTCTCCATGTGAAATTCTTATTTTATTAAACACTTTCGTTTTTGTGTTTATATGTGAATTGATTGTTTTTTCATTAAATGATATTTTGTCGTTTTTGAAAGATGATATAAACCAAGTCGAAAAACAAAAAAACAAATAACTTTCATTAGAATTATAATAATGCGTAAGCAATACATATTCATAAATCTATTTGCCAGTTACGGAGAATTTGGGAACATAATATTTTCGATATTTATGAAGAATTTCAAAATATAAAATTTAACTATTATGATACGGACATTCACAACTCATTCGAGATTAGTAAATGAACTTTTTGCGAATTATCTGAATACCTTTTTTGCATTTTGTGAGTTAATAAACAATTCTTTACAAGCAAAAGCAAAAAATATTTGGATAGATATTGATTATACCACTGTGGATGAGGTTTTGCAACCATTAATAATCAAAAAAATCGTAATTCGAGATGATGGAGAAGGTGTATATGTAGATGATATAAATGAAAAGTTGTTAAATATTGGCACTAACAATAAGGATGGAGGAAAGGGAATCGGTCGTTTTGCGGCATTCCAATTAGGTCAAACGGTAGAGATTGAAACGGTTGGTAAGTCGCAACTACACCATAAATCATCTAAAACTATCATTCCATTGACTTATAAAAGTTTTGGTAAAAACATTAATGTTTCAGAGGTGCAAGTTGCCACACAAGAAGAAATTTTTGATTATTTATTAGATACATATTATAAAGTATCCATTACGGATTTTTATGACCAGGACTCGACAGATAGCACACCCAAAAAAAAGATAGTCGATAAACTTCTAAAAGAGAATATTGAAGCAGCTATTTTTGAAAGATACTCACTTAAAATATATAATAGAGAGGTTAACTTTTTTATAAATCAGAAACTTATTAATCCCATTGATTATATCATAGGACAGCCTTCCTTAAAAAATATACCATATCGAGATAAAGAAGGAAAGGAACATACTGTAACATTCCGCTTTATTAATCTTAAACATGTTGAAGATAGAAAAGTTTTCTTAACGACTACTAATGCTGGTATACAAACCATTGTATCAGGCTTTGAATTTGATGCAGAGTGGTTAAGCCCCAAAATTGGTGGTTGGTTTATCTATGTTAATTCTGACACTCTAAATCCTGATTTATATCGTAATGTCATATTAGATGATATGGATGAGGGATTTAAACATTACAAAGCATTTTTAAAAAATCAACTGACAATATTTTTCAGAGAGAAGAACAAAGAATTTGATAATTTCCTTGAGAAATTAAAAAAAGATGATTACTATCCATACAAGAACAAACAATCTTCGTCTAAATCAAAAATGGTTTTATTTGACAAATTGGCTTTTCTTGTTGAAGATAGATATAACTTGTTAAATGAACAGAACAAATTACGCGAAATAATATATCCATTAATAGACAGGACAATATCTAATCGAGAATTAGATAGTATTTTAAAAGGCATTTTGAAACTTAACAATAAAACTTTAGCCCAATTTAACGATTTGTTAAATCGTACAGAGTTAGAAGATGTTATAGAATTTGCCGATAAAGTTGCAATAAAACAAGAAGAATTAGAATTTCTTGAAAAATTAGTGTATTCTGATATTTCGAAGCATATTAAGGAAAGAAAAGAATTACATAAGTTTTTAGAACGTATGCTTTGGATATTTGGTGAGGAATTCGCGGAGAACACGAAATTGTTTTCAGATAAGAATCTTGTCAATAATTTGGTACAACTACGTAATGATTTAATGAAATATACCCCTTCAAAAAAGGATGATAATATAAATGAGCAGATAGACAAGTCCGAAAAATCAATAACCGACTTGTTTATGTATAGCGAAAGAATTATTGATAATTCAAAAAGAGAAATTCTTGTTGTGGAATTAAAGGCACCTAAAGTGAAAATTAGTTCAAAGGAATTACAACAAGTTATGCATTATGCACAAGCAATAGAAACAAATTCTGCCACACCTAAAAATAGATTTTTTAAAGTTCTATTAATTAGTTCTGATATTAGTTCAAATGCGATGTATCAAATTAAGGGCGAAGAAAATAATCCATTCTTGTATTTTATAAGCCAAAGTAAAAGGGTTGAAGTTTGGGTTATGCGTTGGTGTGATTTAATTGAGAGACAAAAACAAAAGTTAAAATATCTATCTAATGCATTAGAAATAAAAGATGTGGATGTAAAAGAAAAAGCAGCTAGGGATTTTGCTGATATTGATTTTCAACGAACATCTGCTACGCTAAAACAAGTAGCAGTTAATAAATAATTATGTGAGAAATACTAATTATAACATTATATTGAATCATCAAATCAATATTCAGAAATATGATTAATATGAAACTTCACATTGGAGACTATTCCGACAATGGACAAATAACTAATGTGGTAAACGTAAGCAACTAACTGTACATTTATGATAAATCGTTATTTCTATCAATCAGACGTAAAGTCATTCTTGGCAGAAGATGCAGATGCTATCTTCGGCAAGATGTCACGTGCGGATGAGATGGATACTGCTTCGACGCAGAAGTTTGCATGGGAGCAAGAAATAACGATTATGAAAAACGTGCTTGCACCTTACGCCAACGAGCAAGCGCAGATCATTTTCGAGTACACTATTCCACGTTTGGGTAAACGAATAGATGTAGTTGTTTTGCTGCGTGAGCGTGTGTTTTTGATAGAGTTTAAGGCAGGGGAGGAAGAATATAATCATGCCGATGTAGACCAAGTGTTGGATTATGCGCTCGACCTAAAGAATTTCCACCAAGGAAGTGCAGACCGTTTGATTGTCCCCATTTTGGTAGCCACGGAAAGCGATAAATATTCTACCATCTGCCAACTCTCACATTATGATGATGGCGTTTATGAACCATTATTGACCGATGCTGATCATCTTGGCGATATTCTCCGTTTGGTTCTGTCCGATAATCTACCGCCTCAGACATATGCTGTCTCTTTAGAAGATTGGGCGCGTAGCCGTTATGCGCCGACACCGACCATCATCGAAGCGGCTCGTTCGCTCTATCTCAATCATAGCGTAGAGGAGATCACAAAGCACGAATC
>CAJOOM010000027.1 GCA_905236775.1 Candidatus Gastranaerophilales bacterium | reverse complement strand
ATTTTAAACAAGTTGGAATTATTGCGTCCATTTTTGACACATACCCATGCGAGAATATAGGTATAGTGATGAGTGAACATGATATTGCAGTAAGAACGGGTTTGCATTGCGCACCGGATTCCCACAAGTTCATGGGAACTTATCCGTCAGGAACGGTACGTTTCAGTGTAAGTTACTTTACAAATGATGAAGATTTTAATCATTTAGAAAAGGTTCTTGAATACATAAACGAAAATTCCTGATAGTATTAATAACCTTGCACAAGGTTGTTATAGGTGATAGTATAGTAAAATCAAGGAAAGGTCTGGCATGGGATTTGAAGATATCATAAATGATATTAAATTTAAGTATAGAACACCGTGTAACGTAGTAAAGGAATTTTACAATCCTTTATTATCACGTGCAGTGACCTATGATAGAGCTGCTGGATATTTTTCTTCCTCTGTTTTAATTGAAATTTCAAGAGGTTTAACTCGTTTGATTAATAGAGGTGGAAAAGTTCGTATTATAACTTCTCCATATTTACAAGAAAAAGATATTCAAGCAATAAAAGAAGGTTATGACAAACGTAAAATAATTACAGAAGTAATTATGCGTTCTTGGGAAGAACCTAAAACTCAAAAAGAAGAAGATCGTTTGAACTTTCTCGCCCATATGATTGAAGAAGGCTGTTTGGATATTAAAATTGCATATAAAGAACCAATAGGGGTAGGACAATATCATGAGAAATTTGCAATTATGACTGATGAAAATAATAATTCCATTGCTTTTATTGGTTCTTTAAATGAAAGTCAGCAAGCAATTAGTCTTAATTTTGAAAATATTGTCACATTTAAATACAATGAAGAACCAAAGAAAGTTAAAGAATTTATTATTGATTTTGAAGAGACTTGGAATAACAAAACTTCAGAACTAGATGTTATTGATTTTCCAAAAGATGCTATTGATAAATTATATTCGTATAAAAAAGAGTACTATAACAAAAATATTGATAAAGAGGACGATGAAATATCTCCTGATGTAAGTGAAAATTCTAATTCTAAGCCTAATTTGTATATTCATAAAAATGTTCCAACAATTCCTTGTAACGAAAATTTTAAAGATTTATTCGACTATCAGAAGCAAGCCATAAGCAATTGGGTTGAAGCTGGCTACAGTGGAATATTTGACATGGCAACTGGAACTGGGAAAACCTATACAGGATTAGGAGCTTTAACTAGACTTTATAATGATTTAGATGGAATACTTGGTGTAGTGATATGTTGCCCTTTTGTACATTTAGTTGAACAATGGGTTGAAGATATCAGAGCTTTTAATATAGAGCCTATTATAGGTTATGGAACATCTTCTCAGAATTGGAAGCGTCTTTTGTCTAACGCTATTGAACTATATAAACAACCATATATAAAAGAAAAATTCTTTTGTTTTATATGTACTAATGATACATTTACTTCAAAATTTGTACAGGATTTATTATCTGAGATAAATAGTAATCTTTTATTTATGGTAGATGAGGCGCATTATTTTGGAGCAAACAAATTATCTAAATTTTTACCAAGTAATTTTCAATACAGGCTTGCGTTATCGGCTACACTTGAAAGACATGGGGACGATATTGGAACGGAAAAATTATTTGATTACTTTGGAGAAAAGAATATTGAATATGATATAGAAAGAGCTATCAGAGAAAACAAACTAACAAAATATCGCTATTATCCTCATGCAATAACATTAGATGCGGATGAAATGAGTGATTATATAAAGCTTACAAATGAATATAAAAGGTATGTCTATCCTGGTATAAAAGAAATCCCTGATGCAGCCAAAATGATATTAATCAAAAGAGCAAGATTATTAGCATCAGCAAGAAATAAAATAACAAAACTAGAAGAGCTTTTACAAAAAGGGCAGAATGGGCAAGGTTATATTGACAAAAATAATATTCTAGTTTATTGCGGGGATTCTACGGTTGAATGTGATGATCCTATTATTGTACAAAAGTCAAATGAGGAAGGCGATAAACAAGTTGATATTGTAAGTCGTTTAATGGGCAAAAAATTAGGAATGGATGTCGCTCAATTTACTTCGAAACAAGACATTGAACGACGTAAACAAATAAAAGAAGGATTTATGAAAAATGAATATCAAGCAATTGTAGCAATAAAGTGTCTTGATGAAGGTTTTAATATTCCGTCAATAAAAACAGCTTTTATTCTTGCGAGCACAACAAATCCAAAACAATATATTCAAAGGCGAGGTCGAGTACTAAGAAAATTCCCGGGGAAAGAATATGCTGAAATTTATGACTTTGTCGTTGTTCCTAGGGATTTAAATTGTTTAGGAAATATTTCAGAAGAAGATTTGTCTATAGAACAAAGTTTAATCAAACATGAAATAGAAAGAGTTAAAGAATTTGCTAATATATCTGAAAATTCTTCACAAGTTTATAATAAATTTATAACTCCATTAATCGATGCTTATCATCTAAATGAAGTTGATATAAATGTTGAATGCGAATATGTTTAAAAGGGGAAAGAATAATGGAAGACAATATTGATATAACGCAAACTGAAAATATTGAAATACTTAACAGTATAATGCACCAAATTGTAGGTGTTGAAAAGGAAAATTTAAAAAAACCCGATAATACAAGAGCTACCGATAAACAAATGGTAGAAAAAATTGTAAATATTGTAGAAAGGGAAATAAGATGATATTAAAATCTATAAAACTTAAAAATTTTAGACAATATATTGATGAACAAATAGAATTCTCTATTGATAAAGACAAAAATGTTACTCTTGTTCGAGGAGAAAATAATGCTGGAAAAACCACTCTTGCAAATGCATTAACATGGTGTTTCTTTGGCAAACTTGATAAAGAAACATCTAAAGGACCATTAATAAATACTTTAGTATGGGAAAATGCAAAAGTTAATTCGATAGAACAAGTTCAAGTGGAAGTAATTCTACTATATTCAGATAGAGAATATAAAATCACAGCAACACAAGATTTTGTTATGATGCAAGGTATTTCAGCAAATTCAAAGAAAAGACCTCAACCGAAAGGGCAGATTGTCAGAAAAATTACATACAAAGATGAAGATGGTATAAAACAAGAGGTTCCTCCTAATAATATAGTTGAAGTTATTCATAAAATTATTCCTGGAGCATTATCAGATTATTTCTTTATTAGAGGTGAACAAATGAAAATAATGGAAGAAAATACTGATAATGGAAGTAAGTTTAAAGAAGCAGTTAATAAAATTTTAGGTTTTGAAGCCTTATCGGAAACAATACCGCATATCAATAGTGCAATAGCTGTCTTAAAAGCAAAAATTTCTAAAGATATTGATGAAAAAATGGGAGGCTTATCGAAAACAATAGAAACTAATACTTCACTTATTGATTCAAAACAAAACACTATAGATGAATATAAAGAAGATATAAAAGAACATGAAAAAGAAATAAAAGATATGGAGGAAAGAATAAAAGAAGGAGAACAAGGCGAACAGGATCAAAAGGATTTAATAAAAGCAGAATCAGATAAAAAACACTATGAGAGTCTTTTGCAAAAAGAAATATTTGCTTTCTTTTCTAACTTTTCAACTTATTTTGTTTCAAATTGTTATCAATCACTAATAGATAAAGTTTTAGAAAAATTGCAAGATGCAGAACTAACAGATTATGATATTCCAGACGTAACAGATAAAACAATCAATTGGTTGTTAGAACATGGAAGATGTCTTTGTGGACAAAAATTAGAAGAGGGTAGCGAAGAATATGAAAAGGTAAAAGATTGGATAAGAAAAGTCCCCCCAGAACTTTTAGGTAATGCAGTGGCATTGTTTACAAGTACAGCAAAAACAAGAAAAGAAAATGTTATTAAATTACAAGTTGAATATGGCAACTTATGTAAAAATAGAAATGACTATGATTTAGAAATAGACAAATTTAAGCGTCAAATAAAAATACTTAAGTCAAAATTAGAGTCTTATGAATCCACTGCAGAGTACCAAAGAAGGAAGGAAAGTGCCGAGAAAGATAAAAGAGAGAAAGAAAACACAATATCGAGATATGAAAGAGAAATCAAAGATTTAAAAGAAGAAAGACGAAACGTACAAGTTGAGTACGAAAAATTAGCTGGTAAAGATAAAATAAATGCTATTATTTTAAGAAGACAACGTGTACTTGAACGGATAAATAAACATTTACAAAAAATCAATATGATCGAAAGGCAAAAAAGTAATGAATTATTAAAACAACGTGTAAATGATTTCTTTGCTACAGTATTTTCAAGTGCATATAATATTGATATATCCCCGGATTATAAAGTTAAAATGGTTGATAACGATGGAGAAGCTGTCGGCACTGGTGGTGCACAAGGTGTTACTTTAGTTCTTGCATTTATTGTTTCACTTTTAAGATTAGCACATGATATACACCAAGAAGAGTTAATTAAAAAAGGTGAAACTGTATTAAGTGCGGAGCCTTATCCATTAGTTTTAGACGCTCCTTTTTCTAATTTTGATGAAGGCAAAATGTTGGAAGCTGCTCCTAAGATTGCCAATCTAACAGGACAAGTAATTATATTTTCAAAAGATCCAGAATGTAGAATTATTATGGACGGAGATATAAAACACAAAATTGGGAAATTTTATGAATTAAAACCTAATGAACTAGTAAATGAAGAAGATAAAGATAGAAAATGCAGTACACATATAGAAGGAGGTAATGGTGTTATTTAGAACATATAATTTTTATGGAAAACACGCAAATTATATGGAGGCTTTAGTTACTCCTATAACTGAAACATTACCACCTTTTTTTAAAAGAAATATTGACGTAATGTTTGCAGCTTCAGTCGTTGGTTTTAAATTTAACAAAAAAGCAGATATTGATAGATCAACAGAAGCCATAAAAAAAACAATAAATGTTGAACAAATATATAACGAAGAAGAACTTGTAAAGTTTTTATATAGATTAATTTTATTATCAGATGAGTCTATTGAACCTGATTTAGAAAAAAGGATTAAAATGGCATTTTCAAGTGATGTAAATGCTAATAAGAAAACCCCTAAAGAAGATAATGATTCTGAAACATATTCTAATGATTATGAAAAATTATTTTATCAGTATATATTGGGTGGTATTGAATATTTATATGAAAACTTAATTGGAAATGCAAAAGACCCTATTTCTAATATGGGTAATATAATTAATGAAATTTCATCTACTGTTGATTCAATAGACTCTTCTGTTCCTGATATCACATCATTAGAAGATTTAAATTAAAGTTAAGATATATTATTTTAAATAATAAGACTTTACTTTTTATTCATTTCGAGTGATGAATACGACACGTTGAAGGAGGTCGTATGGAAAAAGTCGGATTGAATATTACTCCAAAGGAGTTCAAGCAGTTAAGCAAGTGGTCGGAGAATATTTATAACACAGCTGTTGTTATTGATTATTTTGTCGCTAATCAACCGGAAATTGAAGAATGCTACAATCTTGCGCCGGTAGTTAAACATCTGCGTAATGATGCAGATGTTTTCAATGCATTCTTTATTGATCACGAAAAAGATCTCAAGGAATAATTTGAGTTCAAGCACACTTCAAATGTTGTTCAAAAGGTGTTCAACTCGCCGATTAAGATGGGTTAAATTCGTTTTATATATAAATCCTCGTTTCCGCATAAATTTACCCAGAAATCGGCTTTTAGAAAAATTATTCTTCGTAGTGAATCCCTAAAACACTTTCTTCAATTTCTCTAATTACATCCGGTGTTAAACCTT
>CAJOOM010000026.1 GCA_905236775.1 Candidatus Gastranaerophilales bacterium | reverse complement strand
CCTGAAACGACTTGTTTACACCCTCGCGGATTGCCACACTCGGTACAACAATAATAAACTTTGTAAAATCGTAGCGTTTATTGAGTTCCAAAATAGTTTTGGTATAAACGAAAGTTTTACCCGTTCCGGTATCCATCTCGATTGAAAGAGGTACTGCATTTAGTCCATCAATATCGGTCAATGGCAGAGAATGTGCCTTTTGTATGGCATGAAGATTTCCGCATGCCAGTTTAAGTATAGTTTCAATTTGGGTTAATGTCCGTCCAGCATGATGGTAGACCATTGCAAAATTTGTTCTGTTGCTCGGTGCTATGTCTTGATATTTCCTTATTTTCATGGTTTTTCCTTTCGATGTGTCACAAGCAATGCTTGGAAAACAACGAAAGTCCAGAGGAATGTACTTGTATGCACTTATATTTTTGGCCATCATTTTATAAGGTCATAATAAATAGCTTTATTGCTTGATATAAAAGGTATTTGAAATGTTGTTTCTAATTGGTTTTCTATATGATATGTTTCAAAGTTGGTACATAACACGCATATTGAGTCTATATTTTTATCCAATTGATTAACTATTAAATCAATTAATTTCAAATTACTAAAATTCATTAATTCTTCTTTAGTTTTAATATTAAGATGAATTTCTTTTACAACATTTATTTTTTCTGATTTAAGCTTATGAATTATTTTATCTCCAATATTTGTATTATAGGGAGTTATAACTATTGGATGCGATCTATTTAGTGACTTAAAGTATGATACAACGCTAGATAGTGGAAACATCAGAGTATTGTTATGCTGAACATAAATCTCGGCGGATGTACACAAAACAGCTGTTTTTTGTACATTAATTCTTTCTAATTCTTTAAGAGTTTCAGGAATGCTGTTTACAAGTTCCTGTGTGTATTTTTCCTCATTTATCCCATATGGAGTTCGAAATTTTAATCGAGCAAAATGAAATGCAACATCAGGAATCTCGTCTTTAATTAGCCTAGTATATAATTCTCTTTCGGCAACAATATTTGAAGATGGTATAAGCAAACCAATATGTTTCATCTTCTATTTCCCTTCATTTTTGTCACAATATCTAATAAATCCCGATCTAACTGTTTGGCTACATGATCAACCCCTGTTAAGTTGTCAGCCTTTTTATTGCATAAAACTGTTTCCATCCCATATTTTTTAGCTGTTTTTAAATTATCCGTTTGATCATCAAATATAGCACAATTTTTTCCTGAATCCGCATATGAATCGATTATCATTTCATAACCCAATGTTTCTGATTTAGGAACGAAGTTTGTACGATTAATACCTATTATATCACTAAATTCATCCCTAATCCCCATAATATGTAAGGCTTTTTCTACATATATTTCATTAGCATTTGTAAAAATTACTTTTTTCTCCGGTATTGATTGTAGTTGCTTCTTGAATTCAGAGTTTTTTTTCAGTTCCGATAAATCTAGATTATAAGCATAATCAACAAATTCTTTAGGATCAACATTATGAATCTTTTGTAATCCCACAACCGTAGAACCATATTCCAACCTGTATTTACGGCTTAATAGTCTAGCTTCTTTATAAGATAAATTGAATTTATCCTTAATGAAATTGGACATTCTATAAATTAATTGTTGAGGTAATGTTGTGGTTTCTGGACGATAAATTGTTTCATCAAAATCGAAAATTAAACATTGTAAAGGAGCTTCTTTTAATTTTAACCTCGTTAAAATATTTTGGGGCATTTCTCTATCATTTCTAATAATATCGACACGGCATTCATTTCTATATGACAAAATTTGCTTATATAAATTTCTGATATTTGTAATTAAATTGATATCCATATTTTTATCTGAAGCATCATTTCTTTTTTGCAATCTATGCTGAATAACTTCAGAAGCGGCGTCTAGTAAAACAACACGACCTCCACGTTTATTCAACAATTGCAACAACTCTGAAAAATCATGGTCAGAGAGGCGAGAATATCCCCGTTTTAGTGGCCCGTATACCATTTCAGAAATAAAAGATCGATCTAAAACAATATTTTCTCCATAATCTTTTGACAATATTTTTTGATATTTTTCTTTTATTGATAAACTAGGATCATAATTAAAATGTAATGATTTATAGCCTCGGTAAATAAGCAAATTAGCTAGAGTAGTTTTACCGACACCATCACAACCTTCTAATATTACAAAATCATTCATCGTTGGCATCCTTTTATTGCATTTAGTGGAATACCTGCCTTTACTAAAGGACATTCGTTAGGTTTATGATTATTGCAAAAATGGCGTTTGTAATTAATCATAATTAAATGAATCCACCAAGTTAAGGGTTTATCATCGGGAAGTTTTATATTTTTATCATATTCTAATTTAATAGCCATTTTCATCCAATTATGAGATTTGATAAAATTCTCTAGCTGTTTTCGCACAAGCTCATGTGCTATTGAGGTTTTACCAGTTTTGTAACCTAGGCAAGGAGCAAGCATATCTTTAATTCCGCTGTCAACAGGCATAATACCACAATAGTAACCTTTAGCGTATAAAACACAGCATTGTCCTACTTTATATGAAGCTCCAGATACATTTTTTGCTATATCTGCAATCATTTCGGCATCTTGTATTTTTTCGATATTTTTATTTTTTAATTTATTATCAATATATGAACACATACTACGTATAAAACGTATTCTTGTTTTCGTTAATCCTAGTGGTTTAAGTGCTTTTTGTAAGTCTTCATCAGGAGTTTGTACTATTTCTTCATATGTATATTTCAAAAAATTATCAATCGCTTTGATATAACTTCCCAACATTCTAAAAGATACCCTTGTACTTAAACCAGCTATAAGCATTTTCATGCGCCAATCTTCAACATCTTTTGGCCACCAAGGGTTGTTATCATGAGATCTGATAACTGCATTTCTCACCTCCGGCTGTTGAGCCATTATTTCAATTGCTCTTATTTGCTCTATATCATTCATTATCTTTTTCCTTGATAATTTCGCCTTTTAGTAATTTAGGTTCTATTGTGCCTATAACACGTATGTTATACATATTATAAGGAATTAATTTTTTATTTTCTACCATAATTTTTATGGAACAGGTTCCCAATGTCCGCAAAAAAGAATTTCCATTTTCAAACACTACTTCGCGGAAACCATTTAATTGTCGTCCGATAGGATAAACGCGATTTTGCATAGGAATAACAAAACTGTCCATTATTTCTTTTTTACACTTGTTATAGTAGTCCAAATCTTTAGTTTCCTTGAATGATATTATCCCTTCTGCAGGCGTCATGTACCGATAGAACAATCTATGTGTTTGTAAATTATTACGGTATATTTTTTCTAAAAATGCCATATTTACGAAATGGGTATTATTTGTCTGTCCTGGTAATCCGTGCATTAAATTAATTCCAGGGAGAAGTTTGGGAAAACCATTTGCACCGATTTCTGAACCATATTCATTAACTATTTCAATAGCTTTCATTATTTTATCAGAATATCCAAAAATATGTGTTGCTCTACGTACATTGTCATCAAATGATTCTATTCCAAACGGCGCAACATTACCATCAGTACAATATTTTGTAACCAATTTTACAAACTCTCGACCATGAGGTTCTACAACACTATTCATATTGACGTTATCAATATGTAAGGTTTGAATGGCAGGACATGTTTCTCGTATGCCGGAAAGAAGCTTATTTAATTTTTCAGTAGAATTGTATTGGTAATGGAAAAAATTTGGTTGCCTACCTAAACGAAAATGTCTAACCCCACTTTTATAAAGAGCCTTTATTTGTTTAATTATCGAATCCGGCTCTCTATAAGTGGGACGAATATGTCTCTTGGCTTCAATGCAATAGCTGCATGTTGGAGTATTACATCCTGTCCCAGTTTCAATCTCTGCAAGAATCGGAAATTTTAATTGCTCAATAATATGAACAGGTTGAGATGATATTGTATCCAATAGATTATAATTAGGTAATAAAAAATTCTCAGATGAGGAATTTTCAAGGACAAATCGATATGTATTTCCAATGCATATCTGATCAATTATTTGAGCTAGTTTTGTGCTTGGATAATTTGCACAAATATTACTTTCTACACCCAAAACATAAAAAAGTATTTTTCTAGCTTTTGCATTCCTTAAAAATTCGTAAACTTCTTCAATAGAAGGAGGTTCACAGGAAAAATATTTGTATTCCACAAAACACCCCATAATTATATAGATTGTTTCAGCATTTTTTACAATATCTAAAGCGTCATCAGCATTTTTGGTTGTGTTAAGGGTACGTATATTTGTATTTTCCGTTTCTTTTTCTCCATTTGCGTATCTTAAATCATCAATTGTTAAATACGAAAAAGTTTCTTTTTTATAGCTCAGTGCTTGTGCCAGATGTATCTGATGCGTTCCTAAATATGGACGGACACCATATCCTGAAGGCTCATCTGTGTAACAATCCAGAATGACGGTTTTACTGTAGTTCATTATGATATCTCCTGTAATAATTTAAGGCATCTAAAAATTCATTTTGTAAAAACAAAGGAAAATTTGAGCAATTATTTTGATTGTTAATAAAGATTACAGGTACTTTAATACCTCTAATTTTTATGAAACTATTTTTTGCACTAAAAATATTTTCTTTATAAACTGTATCCATAGTATTTTCAGAAACCAAGTGGCCTCCATTTTTATAACGTTCAATATTACGTTGTTTGCGCACATCTATAGGAGAATCTATATTCAAAATTAATGATTTCTTTAATACGGGTTCCGATATATTGTGACACAAACAGTCAAATGATAAAGGGTATACATCCTTATTATTGATTTTGAAAAATTGATTATATTTAATGTCATTTCCACGAGAAAATTCGACAATGTTATAATCTGAAACTATCTGATTACTCAAAATTGCCAACACAACATTCCAAACCATCGGATTATCAATCAAAAATCCACCTTGAGGATTAGGATGACTATATGGAAGCGGATTTTTTTGCCTATAATATAGATCTAGGTTATTTGATTTTACATAATTCCAAAATTCAGGTAATTTATTTTGATGCAACAGTATATCTGCGTTAAATATTTTATATAATGGGACAACATCATCTAATACAGAATACTCAGGATGTAATCTGCTTATAATTTAACTCATCGAAGACTTACCGCTGCAAGACGGGCCGATTATGAATATTAAATTCGGTAGCATTGCATTTATCCATATTTCGTATTATTTTTGTTACTTTATTTATCTCTTCCGTTTTGTTAATCAGATGTATGTTTCCAAAATCTCTGATAGAAAGACTTGCCATAGACAAAGCTCTGTAAACAGCCTCATTTAAATTGTTACCGTCGAAAGAAGATAAAAAACTTCCCAAAAAAGTATCACCAGCTCCGACAGTACTTACAATTTTATTTGCTTTAATTGTTGAAAAATATTTTCTTTCAGAATCTTTTTGGTAAGTAACTCCGTTACAATCCGTAATAAACAAAGCTAAATTTTTAGGAACTATATCCATTAAACCATATCTTTGCATAATTTTAAATTCACTATCATTACAGAATAAAAAATCCGCTTTTTTAAAATAATCGGTCAATTCTGGCAGAAAATCTTTAACACTAGACCACATAACATCTAAGGAATAATGCCGAGCTTTAATTTTATTAATAGCATCTATAAAAGGAACCCCTTTTCTACAGGACACGTGTAAATAATCAGTAATAACATCATCTGGTAAATTAATAGGTAAATAAGTATTGCCTACTAATGTTACGTTATTATTAACTTCATTAATGACAAATGAATTTGACTTGGTTGTTAACCGACAGAGATATTTAGTATCAATATTTATATCATCTAGTATATTTACAGGAAAATCAGAACCAACACTGGAAATGATGGCAATATTTTTATCAGTTTGATTTGCAGCAGCAATTGCTGAATTAACAGCACTACCACCAATGATGTTTTTGGTTCCTGTGGTGGTAATAATATGATCAATTGAGGAATTACCACAAAATATTAATTTATTTTTTGTATTCATTGGCATACCATTTCACAAATTTTTGAATGCTTCCTTTGGCCCCGATTTTACTATAATACTCTGTAACTTCTTGTTCGGAAAGCTCACATAAGTTTTTGTCATATTCTTTTAAGTATATTATTTTCCATAATTCTGACCATGCAAAAGGGGACTGCTTATCTACTTTTTTTTCTGATATTTCGAATGTTCCGCCCTCTCTCTCAAATTGAAAAACTGTCCCATCATTATCAATAAATGTTGCTACACTTACAAATTGTGCCGAGCGATTTTTAACCCCCTGTAACAGTTTGATTATTCCATCTATACCCAATGTCTTCAGAATATATTTAGTATAAACACCTGGAAATCCATGTAATTCTGAAATACAAAATCCACCATCTTCAACCAAGACAGGTTCCTGAAGTATATCGAAAGCCTTTAGTGCTTTAAATCTTGAAACTTCGTGCACTGTGTCAAATTGAGGCTCCATAATATCTAAATTTTGAGCATATACTCTCACATCAATATTATTGACTTTCAAACTATTTTCTAATGATTTTACTTTACCTTGATTAGATGTAATAAAATTAATCTTGTCCATTAAAAATCTCCACGGATACAGCCATAACCGAATATTTTTTTAATTTTTCATCGGAAAACCATTGTTTCACATTTAAATAAGCATCACTGTAATTATCCTATCCCAGCTTCTGTAATGAAAAACTTTCAATTAAATTTTTAAGATTTTTTGATGTTGCTATGCTTTGGGCTCTGACTATTAACTTTTTACTATTATTAATTAAGACAAAACAATCTCCTGATAATAAAGACGAATGTTTGTCATCGCATAAATAAAATTTTACCGTTTTGGTGCCGGCTCTTATTTTTTCAAAGGTTATACTATCAACTACAGATGAGAACTTTATCATAATCACCTTTCCTTTTAGGCTTTTATGATACAGTAAGTTACAAGAAAAGCAATACTTTTTATAATTTTACACTCTATGTATTTTATGGAGTTTTTTGGGCTGAAAAGTATAGAAAACTACATCGTCTGATAGTTTCCTTCACCAATACAAACGGCGCTTTATTTAAGGCGTCGTTTTTCTTTTTAAATCAATCGCTTATATGAGTTCGAATGTTTGTTTTTTGAAAACTGCAATTTTGGGAAATTTTACGAACTCGTTATAGATTTGCTTTAAATTATTGCATTTTATAGATTAATGAAGTAAAAAAATATGTAGTCTATTAAAAAGGAT
>CAJOOM010000025.1 GCA_905236775.1 Candidatus Gastranaerophilales bacterium | reverse complement strand
GATGGCGGCGGGATTTGAAAGGATTTTCGAGACCGGTCCCGTTTTCCGCGCGGAGAAATCCTATACGGCAAAGCACACCACGGAATTCACCGGCTTCGATCTTGAGGTAAGCTATATTCAATCCTTCCGCGATCTGATGGTGCTGGAAGAGGATATCCTCGTTTACGCGTTGGAAAAAGTGAAAACAGCATACGGAGAAGAGATCGAAAAGCAGTTTGGCGTGCCGTTGAATGTGCCGACCAAACCTTTCCCTGTCGTGACGCTTGCGGAACTATATGCTGCGTTGGAGAAGGAATACGGGTATCATACGCCGGAGACGGAGGATTTGACGACCGAGGCGGAGCAGTTAAGTTACCAATGGGTGAAAAAGCATTACGGGCATGAATTCCTGTTCATCACGGACTACGGCGCTGGAAAACGCGCTTTCTACCATATGCGCGACGAAAACGACACGCCGCAGGGCTACGACCTGATATGGAAAGGCGTGGAGATCACCACCGGCGCACAGCGCGAACACCGCTATGAGATACTGAAGCGGCAAGCGCGGGAAAAGGGGCTGGACGAGGACGTGAAGTTCTATTTGGAGTTCTTCCGTTACGGCTGTCCTCCCCACGGCGGCTTCGGCATGGGGATCGACAGGTTAACGATGCTGATGACCGGCCTGCACATCAACGAGGCAATGTTCCTGTTCCGCAGCCCGAAACGATTAACGCCTTAAGTACGACAAAGGGAGCGATCATGCCGACCGCTCCATTTTATTTTGAGATAATTGATATAAGAATATGTTTCAACTATCACAATAATTGGAACAACTTATTGGCTATTTTGCCAATAAGTGAAAGCTTTTGATTTTTTTTGTCACAAAATGCTAAAAAAGATACATTTAAGATATAGTAGTTGTAATATTCAATTGAATTAAATAATTGCAATGGGAGTGATTACATAGATGTGAACGTGGAGGATAAATGTTTTATTATTTTATAATTCCTAAAATGTCAAGACAAAGGAGACTATAATGGCGAAGTTTTATGTTTTACATCTTTCAGATCTACATATTATAGATCATATGACGGATACGCTAAATGGATTTTTAACGAGTATTGCTGATAATGACGAGCTTAAAGGAAACGATTTGTTAATTCTTATTACTGGGGATATGGTAAATGCCGGGAATTATGGCAAAAGCACACCTACTGTAATCAAATTTTTTAAGAAGCTAAGAGATACACTTCGAAAGAATAATGTTAATGTTGTTGATATTGAAATAGCACCGGGGAACCATGATAAAGTTATAGACAATTCAACAAGACTATATTCTATTGCCCAACAAAGTAGAGATTCTTTTCCTGAAAACAAAAGTCAGGCTCAAAGCCTTAGACTATCTCATTTGCCTACAGATGATGAAATACTTAAGCTACAAGAAAAAGCTTTTTCTAATTATTTAGAGCTTTGCAACAAAATCTTTGAGATGTTTGGCTTGAAAAATTCCAAAGATGAAATAAAAACATATTCAAATACTTTTGGTGTCAACAAAATCATTATAGGGAATACAAATATTGCTGTAATTCGTATGAACACGGCTATTTGTTCTTATGGCTGTCCGGCTGATAGTGAAAAATATCATCTCGTTTTAGGAAGCACACAAAAAGATGCACTATGTCGTGAATATCGAACAATTAGAGATGAATCTAACATAGAAAATACAAGTTTTATTACTTTTTGTATTGCTCATCATCCAACTAGATATTTAGCCCCCAAAGAAGCGACCCAAATTAATCAAATCTTAATCGCAAAAGAAAGTTTAAATGTAGATTTTTTCTTTTCAGGTCATATTCATGATGGTTCAATAAACAACTTATCTAATCATAATCGTAGTATGCTTAGTATGGAAACGGGTTTAGGTTGGCCTGACTCAGAAACTACTGAAAATGCACATAAAGATCATCGATATGCAATTCATTGTTTTGATGAGGAAAAAAATGTTTTTTATTCAATAATGTACAAGACAAATCAAAACAATGAGTTCAGTTTTGATAACGATTACTTGTTAACAAAGCAGGAAAAAGAGACCGGAAAAATCTATTCTCCGTTAAAAACAAGAAACTATGCATTCGTTCCGTTGAATGATTATAATAACAGTGATATTAGATATCTTTTCGTAGATGGAGATATTCTTAAAAATTTAAATTTTCTTTTTAACACTACAAATGAGTTTGTTACAATAACATCGAAAATGGTTTCAGAGTATGTTTACAGTATAACTGATTTATTATTGGATTCAAAACATAAAGAGGATACTAAAAAAATGCTTGTGGACATATTTCAAAAAAACATAGTTCAAATCAAAGAACCTGCAAAATATAGACTAAAAGATGAATTATCAGAATCATTTAAACATCTAATAAATGAACTTCAATCTAAAAACTCATTTTTCTTGAAACTATGCTTTGTTTCTTTTCTTCAACAATTATGTGACTACTTTATACAATTTTTTAATCAATACTTTGAAGAATATGCTGAATGTCGAGCTGTATTTAGAACATATCTTATTGAGAATCAAAAAGAAGAATACATACCCATTTGTACAAGCCCGGCTATTATTTCTCCCCGTGCTAGTGCAAAACAAAACACAAGTGGTTTTCCACGTATATTTGAATTTGACAAATCAATAATTGCTTATGCTTATGAAAAAAAATCTTCTATTATTTATTCATTAAATGCCGAAAAGAATAATTTCATTCTTGAAAATTGGGACGATTTCCTTGTTTCAATGCCTGAAATAGACGAGTATAAAGTAAACAAACGAAAAAAAGTCCCGTCTATTGTTTTTGTTTTATCCGTTCGGATTAAAGAAGATTATTACAATGATACAATAAACCGCAGCATTTACTTAAAAAACATTTCTAACAAACTTTTGTTGATCAAATATGTTGGAATAGATAAAATTATTTCATCGCTTTTGCAGGATTTTCTTGAAACATTTCCTCTTGATTTACAAACATTTGTCAAATCATTCAAAAACTATAAAAATGAAATAAAGAAATATTTAGGAGAAATCTAAAAATGCAAGACAAAATAACAATTAACAGAATATTATTAAACTTAAAAAAAAGCACTATATCTGATACTGACGATCCGACATATTTAGTGATTCAAAAAATTTATTCTGAATTGTTTGAATTGGAAAAAAAGAATCATAAACCTGAAATGCAAGTAAAAATAAGTAAGAGTGACTTATCGCATATGATGAAAAACTAATTGTTTCATCGACTTGTTTCTCCTTGTTTATTTGTGCCTCCTTATTTAAAATATATAAGGAGGTTGTTTTATGGCATTAAAAGAAGTATTAATAAATAGAATTATTCTCAACTGTATTATAAACTATTTAAGTCTTAAAGACCTTTCAAAAAAATATAGTAATGAAATCAAGGGACTATACGAAGAAATACAGACGAATGAGAAAAAAGAAATAATAATGAAATGTTCTGTGAATCCAAACAAATATCCAAATCTGTTGAAAATATACTTTAATTTCATAGAATCAATTTAGACATGTGGAATATCTGCATATGTTATTCGTGAATTAACACTCCTTTTCTGTATTCCACGTCAATAACGGTTCCGTCGGGGTACGTTTCCGTTGCCGATTTAATAAATTCGGTGAACCCCCAATGGGTATACATTGCTTTGTTCTTTTCATCATCAGGTTCGACGCCAAGAACTGCTTTCGTAAATCCTTTTTGCTTCAGATCACGCAACATAAAACGCATCAGCTTTGAAAAATATCCTTTCTCCCGATACTCTTTTATTGTCCGAAAAGCGCAGAGATACGCCGTTTTTTCGTCCATCATTCCCGCGCTGTTTTGTACCTCACCCAGATCAATCACCGCGGTTGCCTCGCAGATGATCGTCCCGTCAAGGATTCCGTAATACGGGATCGATCTGCCTGTTTGAAAATTGTTGATTGCCTCGGCT
>CAJOOM010000024.1 GCA_905236775.1 Candidatus Gastranaerophilales bacterium | reverse complement strand
ATCGACTTCCGTTAAGGATACCTTTTTTCAGGTCTTTTGGTCGGAAGGGGTAAATGTCATTGCGAGGGCGAAAGCCCGAAGCAATCCAGCTTTTGTCGATTTTTTATGGTCGGAAATTGCTTGAGTCAAAATGTCCGAAATGTCCGATTTCAGTAGCAAAAATGTCCTCTTTTTACACCCTTTTGTCCCCAAAATTGCACTCATAAGTAGGGTTGACTTTAGTCAACCAAAATGTATCGGTAGACTGAAGTCTACCCTACTGGCTCAAACATCGACAAAACATAAATCACACAAAAGGACAAAAATGGGTAATTTGAAAATTCATTTACCCTTTTAAATAATTGCACCATTGTCGACTATATATCTGAATAATTAGCATTTACAATATATTCATTTGACTGCATAATCATATCTGTTAAACTAGAATCTGGTTTATCTTCAAATAACTTCGGATACAGAGACCATAGAGTTAAGTCTAACGCATTTGCTTCAAAGAAACGTGTTTCTTCATCAACCCAATCATCTCCTCGTATAGTTAAATTTTCACCATTTTCTTTTATAAAATTCCAAGCTTTTATTGCTGCTTCTTTTGCATCTGTATTTACAGCATTTTTATTAATTTTTTCAATTAAATTGTCAATTATTTTATTTGCACGCTTTTCATCAAAATAAAGGTGGTATTCTAATCTTCCTGTACTGCTTAGTATATTGTCTATATCTTTCTCCATCTTTTTACGTCTTTTAGCTGCTGAACCTATACCAAATAATCCTAGCAAACACGCCTTTGTACCTTGAGATATTGGATCGTTATTCATGTATTCTAATGTCGATTCTGCAGAGATATTATTTTTTTGATTTACGATATTGGCGACAGTAATACTACTTGCTAAAACAACAGCTGGAATAATTACTTTTTTAGCAGTTATGTTATTAAAAATTTGCATAAAACCTCCTTTGTATTTAAGACACAATTATCTAATGTATGTAAACTTTCAAAATTGCCTAATTTCTGAAAATAATTTACAAATGTTTACAATGCCACTTGTTTTTGTGTGGTAAATTTGCTACACTATAATTATGAAACAGTTAGAATATTACACAACTGAAAGTGGTAAGTGTCCATATACCGAATGGCTTGAAGGGTTAAGTTCTATCTATCAAGTTAAAGTTTTAACAAGACTTGATAGATTAGCAGAAGGAAATAAAGGAGATTGGAAACCTTTGCAAAATAGCAAACTCTCCGAATTAAGATTACATTTTGGCAGTGGTTACAGAATATATTTTAAAGAACTCGATGATGTGATTATTTTAATTGTAGCAGGTAGTGATAAATCCGAACAAAAACAAGCTATCAAAAAGGCAAATGAATATTACCAAGACTATATAATAAGGAGTAATAAAAATGACAATTAAACATGATGATTATATAAATCAAAGATTACAAGATATCGAATTTCAACAACTGTATTTAAAAGAAAGTATATTAGCATATGCCCAAGACGGTGATTATTGTGCTTTTTATCGTGCATTAGAACAAGTTATAAAAGCAAGAACAACAGTCAAAGAATTTGCAGAGCAAATTGGTATGCACAGAGCAAACCTTGTTGATATTTTGCATGGAAAAACAAAAGCTCCAACACTGCCAACAATATCAAAAATTTTAGACGGACTTGGTTATACACTTAGTTTGGATTTAAAAGTATCATAATTATCAAACCTACTGTTCAAAATACTCAAATCAACTGTGCATATAAATTACGTTGTAAATTTGGGGTTCTTCCCTCTCGGAAAACGCGACATTTAGTCGCCTTTTCTTCGGCAGAGTCATCTAGCGTCCCATTTTTAAGACTCCCTTTGATTCTTTATCTTATTTCTTTTAATGTCAAAGTCGTTTTGTTATTGTTGATATCACCTTTTAATTGCAGTCTGTAATAAGTTGAATTTTTGTCATCAGCTTTAATTTTTGGAATTTGTGACAATTTAGACTGATAGAGTTCTTTTGAATGTTCAGGTCTAAACACTACTTTCAAAATTAAGCGCAAAGGGATTCCGAATATTCTTATACCTTTTGGTGCATCTTTACTATAATGCCAGAATAGCTGCAAGTCAGCATACTGTTTTTCCATCTCATAACTGCCTTCTAAAAATACTGCAGATAGTTCATGCCAAGTTGTTAAGTTTATATTTCTTATCTCAGTATTATGAACATCAAATGAGCCTTTTATATCGTCTTTCATCATATCTTTTTGTGTTAAATCAAAATTTGTGATTTGAGATATTTTATATTTTGAATCTTTTATCATAAATTCTTTGTCACCAAGTTTAGGCAAGAATCCCTCTTTAACTTCAAACATACAATGTGCGTCTAAAAATCTAAACATGTCTTTTGCATCAAGCTCTACTTTAGCCTGAGCAATTCCTTCTATTTGATCTTTTAGATTAAGTGTCATTTCTGCAACTCTATTTGAATTGATATCTTGAGCTTCAAAAGTCATCTTAGATGTATTTTTAGCAAAATTATATAATCCCTTTGCATGAATTGTTCCATCTGCAAATCGCATATCTTTCATTAGAAAATCAAATATATTATTTTTAAGACTTCCAATAAGTTTTACATTATTTAATACAAATTTATCTCTTTTTATTTCATTTATTACAATTTCCCATTTATTAATTGTAACATCAGTTTCACGTACTTTTCTTGTCAAATCTTCCGGATTTAGTTTCTTATTTGATTTGTTTGATTCAGGAGTTGTTTCAAGAATCAATTTATCTAAAAACATCTTCATATCATAAATTAATGTTTCACCATAAATGTTATTTTTCAGACTTAGTTCTGCTGAAAATTTTTCACCTTTAAAAAATCCGTTAGAGGTCACGTTTAATATACCATTTTTTGATATGATATGCGCTTTCTCAATATGAAATGCTTTATGTCTAGCTTTTATTATATCGAAAGTCCCTAAGACTTGATTGTTTTTAAAATCATATTTTAAATCTCCACCGAATTCTCCACCCCTTACCTTTTCTCCAAACGAACCTGTCACAGATATTGGAGCATACCCGTTTGTATGACAGGTTATGTATTGAGGAATAAATTTATCCGGATTATTTTTATCAATATTTTTTATGAATAAACCGTCTCCTGATAAGACAATATTTTCCTTATCAGAATCTGTATAATAATATTTGTACTCTTTTAAGTATAAATCGTTATCATCTTTAAATGTATTAGCAACTATATTTCTTTTAAAATTTCTTAGCCCTAAATAAAAAGAATTATAAATTAAATCACTGTTAGCAGGGATATCTATATTGTAATACACATCAGGTTTTCTTAATTTTATTTTATATACCAATCCAACATTTACATAATTTAAAACAGTTAGATTTGGAACATAGTCAAATTTTTTGGTAAGTGTTGTTTTCATTGTTCCAACAACTTCTTTTTTCTGCGGATTTAATAAATCTGTTATATTAAGAGTATGTACAACTTTTTCTTTTCCCAATATACCTTCAGCAACCGAGTCTACTTTTTGTCCCCTAAAATAAAAAACCGCTTCTTTAAAGTATAGAGGAATATCAAACCATACAGCATTTGCGCTAAGATTGTTCGCTATACATTTACCATTGATTCCATCTTTATTATATTTCAAATTAACATTAACCGTACCGTTAAAATTTTTAAAGTTTTCAATAAATTTTTTAGATGGATCTTGCGATTTTTGTAAGTGTAACAATATTGGCATAATCTCAGAAACCGGAAGTTTTTCTCCTTTTATATCAAGGTCTGAAGATTTATCTTTGTCTAGCAGAATTCCGTTTAAGTAAAGTTTTGAATTTCCTAAGGCTATTTCAAATCCATTTGCTTTAAGTTTGTTTTCAACAACTTGTAACGAACCAGCATCTCCCAATTTTAGTGTTTCTTTTAATAATGGAGTATTGACTGTTACTTTTAATTTTATAAAGTTATCTTTTAACTCTATATTTTCTCCATAGATATTTACTTTATCAGATTTAAAAACCGTTTTTTGTATATGAACTTCAGGTACACACTTAAAATCTAATTTTTTCTTACCATTTTTTTTATTTTTACCTTTAAATTGTTTTAAATAATCCCCATCAACATATATATAACCTGCATCTATTAATGTTAAATGTCTTTGCAACAACTTATAATTTAAAGTAATATTTTTAATCTCTGCAACAGAAATATTATTGTTTTTTGCTTCAATACTACTAACATTTAAAACAACATTTAACTTAGGCGAGATATCTACATTTAATCCATTAATATTCGTTTCTATCCCTGCTTTGTTATAAATAAACGATTGCAATTTACTTATTGTCATTTTATTGTTTATTATTTGCGGTAATAAAAATACGATTCCCAAATACAAACCAATCACAGATATCGAAAAAATACAAAATGTTATTTTAAAAATCTTTTTCATCAATTTTTCTATATTCCTTATAAATTACATTAGATAACATTATTAAACATAAAAATTATTTCTTACTAAATCTCATTCTTTTCATCTTTCTTGTTATTGAAATATTTATCAACTACATCTTGAATTATAACGTAGAATGCCGGAGTAAGAACGGTACCCAATGTAGCAGCAACTATCATACCGCCGATTACCGTTGAACCAACCGAGATACGGCTATTTGCGCCAGCTCCTGATGCAAATAACAAAGGCAAGATACCTAAGATAAATGCTGCTTCTGTCATCATAATTGCTCTAAATCTCAACAGTGATGCCTTAATTGCCGCGTCATAAATATTCAATCCGTTTCCTTCGTGTTCTTCTTTTGCAAACTCTACAATCAAAATAGATTGTTTTGCAGCTAAACCGATTAAAGTAATTAAACCTACTTGTGAATACAAATCTAACGCTTGTCCCATCATTAATTGGAATATT
>CAJOOM010000023.1 GCA_905236775.1 Candidatus Gastranaerophilales bacterium | reverse complement strand
ATTTATTCGCTGATTAACATCCTAAAAGAAATTCCACTTGTTAAACAATATACAGATTCTTTACAGGAACAAACTCCCAAACAAAAACCAACCGGCTGCTTATCTCCGGATATCGTTAGACAAATAGAACAAGAAATTTTGGGTATGGAATAAAGAATCTAATCTCCAAAAATTAACATTGGAACATCATGGTCTTTATTAAGGCTGAATTCTCTTAAGAACTGTGTTCTATCTGCTACAGAACGAGGTGCTCTTCCACCAATATCTGTACTATTTAATTCACCCTCTGTTAAATCAGTTCTATGTAAAAATTCAAGAGGATTGCCGATTTTTTCTTCCGGATCCAAACTAAATACCCAAGTTGAGTTTACTCGTTTTGGATTTGAACCATAGAATTCAGTATATGCTCTTTCACCATATCTTACGTTTGAATGAATACCTTCTGCATAGGCTACTATTAAAGCATTTGCGATGTCTTGATTATCAAATTCTTCCCAAGCTTTGTCTTTATTTGCTTCATAGAATTGTATATATTCTTCATCAGTCATACCTGTTGCTTTTTTAACAATGTCTGCTACAAACTTTCTATCGCCCTCTCTATGACCACCAAATATATAATCTGCTTTAAAATCACTTATAGTTTTACCACAACCAGAACCGGCATCAGTTTCGCCTCCTCCGTAGATATATTTTGAATCGAAGTCTAAACCAACACCTTGTGGTCTAAAATTACGAGATTTTGTTTCTGGTCTTTCCATGTATGTCAGAGATAACATAGATTCGGAACTTGGTAAACTAAATGCCTCAAATTTAGCCAGTTGATTTGGAAAATCCAAACCATGTGCCATAATTTTAAAATTACCTGTTTCAACCTGATGAACTTCTTCACCATTATTATTAACATTTGCTAAAATGCCTTTTGTTGTTGTTCCGGCAGGAAAACCAAGAGCTTCCCAGTTTTCAACATCATTTACTTTTATTACAATGAGTCCATCAGTATCAACATAAACTCCTTTAATATTAGTGCTACCATCAGGATTTATTTGAGTAATGTGTGTTCTAATTTCACTCATTGTTGGAACTTTTGTCGTAGGCGTTAAAGGTCTTGTTTTTTGCAGTTCGTGGATATATTCTCTTATTCGTTCTGCATAAATATCAGCAGCTTCTCCATGGCTTTTGCGAACCCCTTTCGCCTGTTTAATTGGGTCAAATACACGATTGTTATTTTTATCAAATACAGCTCTTGTATTCCCATCTCTTGTATCATGGAACGTATCGTCAGCTTTAACAGCTTTTAAATCAGCATGAGTAAATATCATAACCATATCAAAGAGGTTGTCATTTTGCATATCAAATGCGACTGCTTGAAGACGTTTTGTAAGTATTTCTTGTTTCTTCTTTTCTGCTTCTTCAGGTTTCATTCCCTCAGTATTTATTCTAATGTCACGATTTACATTACCAAGCCATTCATGGTGTCTAATTAAATCTGATAATTTTAATTCCTCATCTCTCGAAAGTTTGAATTTTTTTGCAATATAATATGCATCAAAACTTCCTTCACTTGCGTGTGTACCATCACTTATACCTTCTGCTTTTGTAATATCGTGCAATAAAGAGGCAAGTAACATTAGTTTTTTGTCTGATTCATTTAACTGTTCAAATTTTGGATCTTGAACAATTTTTTGCATTACTTTTAATGAATGTTGCATTACATCAAAATCGTGAGTTCCATGTTGTTTTCGTCCTATCATAGAACGAATTTCCGGCATGGCTTCGACAACTTCATTTAAGAATGTTTCAATTTGCTTATTATTACATTTTATAGGATTTTTTTCCGAAAATCTTACGACATCTTCCCTTAAAGATTCTACGACAGCTTTTGTGTTAGGGTCAGTAATTTCTGCAAGTTTTTGTCCATTATTTAAATTAACTGGATATCCTGTTAAGGTAAGCTCTTTTCTTTGATTACGACCTTTTTTATGGTGAATTTCAAAGCCATAATAGTCATAAACTTTTTGTCTCTCTACAGTACTTAGTCCTTTTGTCTTTTCT
This sequence comes from Candidatus Gastranaerophilales bacterium, assembly GCA_905236775.1. Taxonomy (GTDB): domain Bacteria; phylum Cyanobacteriota; class Vampirovibrionia; order Gastranaerophilales; family Gastranaerophilaceae; genus CAG-196. The sequence continues at coordinate 2,277 of CAJOOM010000023.1, read as the reverse complement.
CTTACTACAGAAATAAAATCTTCTCTTGAAAACTCTTGTTCAATTGTTAATCCTGCAAATTCAGAATCAGATAAATTTGCCATTGTTTCTGACAAGTTTTTCATAGAATGATTAAATAAGGTGATTTTTTGTTCTGGTGTTAGAGGGTTAGTTGCAATACCTAGCGACTTAACTGCAGCTCTCATGAGTCCGCAATATTGCTCATTGTCTGTTGGTAATAATGGCAAATGTGGTTTTAAATCGTCAGATATTTCAAACATGCCGGTATTACAATCGACTAAATTTCGTATAAATTCTTTTTTCCCTACAAGAGGTATTTCATTAATATTTTTAACATCAATAATATCTGCGAATTTTGCACCGAGATATATATCATCAAATGCTAATTTTGAAACCACATCTGCACCAAGTTTTCTGTTTAACTTACGGAATTGTTGAGTTGAAATATGGTCTTTATAATAAATCATCAAAGGTACTTGTTTAGGTAATAATTCTTGTTTTTGCCAATTTGTGCATATATCTAAACTGTAATCCAAATTTTCTTTTGTAATGACTTTTATTGTTGGTGAAATTATTTCAGGAGGCATACCACTGGATAATAATGCACTTGCGGACTGATTTAATTTAGTTAATTCTTCTTTATTCCAAGAACCAATTACAATATCATCTTTTGCTTTTACTTCTCTTAAAATAGGAGCAATTTGTTCAGGAGGAAAATCAGGCATTTCTGACATCATCAATGCAAGTTCCTTTGTATATTCTGTACATTCTACAGCTATACCTGCAATTAATTCTTTAGGGAATCCTTCTTTTTTAGAGAAAAGTTTATAAACCTCAATAGATTCGCTGTTATTTACTAATTCAATACAACCACTAGTCTTACCACCAAAAAGCAGTATATTTATATCGGAATCTAAAATATCAGGATCATCTTTTAATTCTTGATATTTCTTCATAGCTTCTTCATTGCCGAACATTGCCCATCTTACAGTATCACTTAAAGTACTATCTTCTAATATTAATTTTGCAGTCTTTCCATTTTCCGCAGTAATGTCTTTTAGTATACTAAAACTATCTACTCCATATTTTTTGAATATTTCTAATTTTACATCAGCATCAGCTTTTGTTTTGCAGTAAAGTATATCGCCAGCATTACTATATGAAGTTCTGTTTTTGTGGTATGCCTCTAAGTGTGGGTAAATTGTTGTTATAAACTCATAGCTATCTTTATTAACGTATTTTAACAACTCTAGGCTTGTTTCTTTTTCTAAATCAGAATCATTTTTTATAGCTTCGTAAAATGCTTTCTTTAATACCACATCATCTTTGCTTATATTTGTGCCATTTAAGTTATCCCCAATAATAGACATTACCTGCATTCTGGATATTTCATCCGTTGCTTTGCTTTCTATAAATCTTACAAGTTCAATGGCAGCTCCGGCATTTTCGTGATTTGTGTGTTCTAATATATATTGAATATGGCTATGCAGGCTGTTTATATCTTGGTCATAGCCAGTTCGTTCATTTTCTGCTTTTTGAATACGTTCAAGTTCTCTATATAATTCTACTAATTTAGGGTTTTCTTCTAATTCTTGAATCATTTTTTTACTATTTCGTTTAATAGCACGAGATTCTTTTATATCAGGAAATAATTCTGATGAATAACTATCTTTAATTCTTATAGAAAATGCTCTTCTTGCATTTTCACTTTGCACTTTTTTTACAAAATCAATAGCTGTTTGTTGATATGCTTCTAAATCTGCCATTTCAGATTCAGACATACCTAGTTTTTCACAATTAAGTCTAAATTGTTCTTTCGGTGTTATATCAAACTTACCACTAAATGCGGTTTCACCTCTTACCATAAAATGTAATGCAGAAATGTATTCAGTAGTATTTTTACATTCTATTTTTCTACCGTCTGGTAGATTTATCTTGTAACCGTTTTTCCCTTCATTTACCCATTCAACACTTGCACCCTTTAATTGAGGCATAGCATCTTTCATATATCGTGTTGCCTGCATTCTTGCACTTCTGCTTCCCGTAAGCATCATTATTAGATATGAAATACCTTTAATTTGCCCCAGATTATAACCTTGCCCTTTAAATTCTTCCCATATTACATTTACAACATCTTCAAACTTTACATCATCAGGGAAACCGTCAATATTTTTGCAAATAGCAATAGCAGATTCAAATGCAGTAAATCCTAAAACATCAGTAGCAAATGCAGCAACTTCTGCAATTTTTGTAGGTGCTGATTTTTCAAGTATTGTT
>CAJOOM010000022.1 GCA_905236775.1 Candidatus Gastranaerophilales bacterium | reverse complement strand
TCAAGTTCAGCACCTTCTTTACCTGTTTCTTTAAATCCTGCTGTAATAACGCAAAGACCTTTGATACCTTTTTCGTGGCATTGATCAATTGTTGCAAGAACGAATTTAGCGTTAACAACAATGATTGCTAAATCGATTTCACCAGGAACTTCAAGAACAGAAGTATATGCTTGAAGTCCTTCTATAATTCCGCCTTTTGGGTTAATAGGATAAATATTACCCTTGAACTTGTATTCTTGTAATCTTTTCATGATGTCAGAGCCGATTGTGTGTTCTTTTGTAGAAGCACCAACAACGGCAATTGATTTTGGTTTCATGATTTTGTCTAAGTTGCTCATTTTCTCATCCTTTCTTTTTTAGAATAAATTTATATTCCTTTTTTATATAGTACCTTATCGATTAATTTATCAAACTTATTTGCCCATTTAGGGTTTATTTCATTTAAAACAGCTTCTGCTATAAGAACAGGAGCAAACAATACAGTTCGTGCTTTTTCAATAAAATTTTCTTTTCTTTGATTTTTTTGTTTTTGTTTCCATGCTTGCTGTTCATTTAGATTCAAGTTTCGCTTAAATACATCCAGTACATCTTTTGCTGCTTCTACATACTTTGAAGATTTAGATGTAATAGGAATGTTTATTTGCGCTCTTGATAATAATGGTGTTTTTTGTTCGGACTTTAACGGAAACGGATAATCCGCTATTATGCGCATTTCATTTTTACTGTAATCTTGTTGCAAATAAAGATTGAAATCTTTTTTTTCTACGAGTTTTTGTAGCTTACCCTGCACCTTACTAAGACATTGTTTCGGCTTAGCAGTAAAATCATTTACAATAACCAGTTTACCTTGAAAGCCTATGCTAGAATTATTAACGGTAGTACTACTTACGTGCATATAGATTACTCTCCAAAAATTTATTTATTTCTGAGTCTTCAAAACATTCAATTGCATCTTTTATAGCTATAGGTAAAGCCTCTAATGTATCTCTGCGGACTTTTATCTTTCCTTGCTGTCCTTTTTTTACGTTTTCAAATGAATATCCTGCATCTATGTTTACGAATTCGGGATTATTTTTATTTTTTGAAATAAAAATATCATATGGCTTTTCTTTAACCATATCCTTCATTTTAATAAGCAAATTATCCGGAATTTTAAGATAAGCATACTTATCCATGCCGGATTTTATCCTACAATTGCTATCTTTTAAGAGTGTAATCCCTTTTCCAATCAGATTTCCACGAAAATTCGGCTGATAGTTGACAGATTGTATCTGCATACTTAATTTTTACCTTTCTGATAAGCAGTAAATAGTTACTTATCCTCGTAACTATTATTATACAGACAGGAATAAATGTAAATAGCTAATTGAACAAGTTAAAAGCTGGTTGCAAATTGTTCCGTCTACAAAATAATTTTTTCGCAAAATTCTTCAATTGGACACTCAGAACAATTTGGTTTTATTGGTTTACAAACATTTTGACCGTGAGTCACAATTAGTGTATTTATGTCAATCCAATGTTTTAGAGGTAGCTTTTTTCTTAGGGCAAATTCTGTTTCTTCGGGAGTTTTTGTTTTTACATAACCTAAACGGTTAAAGATTCTATGAACATGGACATCGACACAAATTGCAGGTTTGTTAAAACCTCTTGCAAGAACAAGATTTGCAGTTTTTCTTCCTACACCTTTGAACTTGCATAAATCTTCAATTTCGTCGGGAATTTTTCCGTTTAGTTCTTCTACAATTTGACGTGATAAATCAATAATTTGTTTTGCTTTATTTTCATAAAACCCAACCGGATAAATAGCTTTCGCCAAGTCATTAACATTTACCCTCATCATTTCTTGAGGAGTTTTAGCAAGTTCAAGCATTCTTAAAGTTGCAGGATAAGTAGTTTTATCATTTGTCCTCAAACTTAGTATACAACTAATTAAAACTAAATATGGATTATTAAAACTATCCATTAAATGAACAAAATCACTTCTTTTTTGATTTGCTTTTTTTAATTTTGTTATTAGTTTATCAATATCAATCATACGTGATATTATAGCAAATAAATTTATTTCATATAAAAATATCATACACCTTTTACAAAAAAAAATTTTGTGATATTATGAGATGGTAGTATTTGGAGACATGGCCGAGTAGGCTGAAGGCGGCACCCTGCTAAGGTGTTATGTGGGGCAACCTGCATCCTGGGTTCGAATCCCAGTGTC
>CAJOOM010000021.1 GCA_905236775.1 Candidatus Gastranaerophilales bacterium | reverse complement strand
CCGCACACGACCTGAGTTTCACACACTTTAGGTCGTGTTTGAAAAAGTTCGAAAAATTGTCATTTTTCGACTTTTTCCGCACACTCCAAATTTAAATTATTCTTTTGCGTATTTTATAACCCCGTCAACAATTCCTTTTGCCACTTTTCTTAGGAATTTATCGTTTGTATATAAAACAGAGTCCATAGGATTTGTCATATATGCGACTTCTACTAATATACCTGCGTATTCAGTTGGTCTTATGACTGCAAAACTTGCTGTTCTTACTTCATCGTTGTGGGTTCCGGCATGGTTTGTAACAGAATTTTCCATAACTTCTGCAAATCTTTTAGAATTGTTATTAAAATAGAATACAGAAGTCCCTCTGTTTTTATGGATATTCATTGGAATATCGGGAATTGAGTTTAAATGTATGCTGACAAAAAGATCTGCATCGTTTTCTTTTGCAATACTTATCCTGTCTGTTAATGTTACATTAGCATCATAGTCGCGTGTCATTACAACATTAAAACCTTTATCTTTTAATATTTGTGCCGTATATTGTGCAATTTTTAAATTAATATTTTTCTCTTCATCGCCTAAACATCCGATGGCACCTTTTTCAGAACCTCCATGACCGGCATCTATTACTATAGTCATGTCTTTTATATCTTCGGGAAGTTTTCTTACTTTGAATGTATATTTCCCATCATCAAGTGTAATATTATAAGCATATTTATCAGGTTTCGGAATATTTAGGTTATAAACAGAATCCTCCGATAATTCAGGATTGTACACCCTAAATATAATTTCATTCTCATTATCTTCAACTGTATATGGAAGTTTTTTAGAAAAAGTTATAGTTTGAATCATTGCATTTTTAAATCGTTCTGTATCCATATTTACAAAGTCTGCCGGATAAAAACTTTCATTAGTTATTGTTACATCATTTTTAGCAATCCAAGCCGCTTTATCTTTGCTTAGTTTTACACGTAGAAAATTGCCCTTTGAACCATCTATTATGAGATGAGTCCCACCAAACAGGTGAGCAATTCTATTTAATCCGGCATCAACCGGAGTGGAGCGAAGCGGGGTATTATCATGATTTACGTATGCTTTTACCGGTTCCATATTTTCAATAGAATACTCATTTTGTATAGCTTTAGATTTAAATATTTTGTATATTTGTACACCATATGTTGTTCTTAATACAATTCTGTTTTCACCTTCTTTTAATTTAACGGAATGTGCAAAAGCCCCGTTGGAAGCTATGAAAATGTTTTCTCCGTTTATTTTAAGAGATTCAAACCCTTTTGCCCTGCCTACAAAAAAAGCATAATTAGCTGTAGTGACACTTTGCTTTTCTTTTGGTAAAACAAGTTCAAAACCGTATGTGCCGGTTGTTAATATAAAAAACGTTAACAGTAAAAATAAAAACCCTCTAATCATATTGGCATTTTATTATAAAATTCCACCTAATGCAATTTTATAAAATAATTTTCTGATATAATTAGATTACTATAATTATTTCGGAGTATATATGACTGGCAAAAAAACTTTAATCTTGATAGATGGTCACGCATTAGCTTTCAGACAATATTTTGCTCTTGAAAGAACCGGCATGAAAAATTCGGAAAATCAGCCTACTTGGGCAGTATATGGTTTTTTTAAAGCTATATTTGATTTGCTTGATAAAATTCATCCTGATTTTATAGCTGTTGCGTTTGATGTAGGCAGACAAACTTTTAGGGTTGAGAAATATGAAGATTATAAGGCTCAAAGAGAAGCCATGCCGGATACATTGCGCTCTCAAATAGGTGTAATATGCGAGGGATTGAATGCTTTTGATATTCCTATATACACAAAAGAAGGTTATGAGGCAGACGATGTCATTGGAACAATTTCTCGTATTGCCTCTGAAAACGGTCATAATACTCTTATTCTAACCGGTGATCAAGACAGCTTTCAACTTATAGATAGAGAGGGAACGGTAAAAGTTCTAATTCCGTCTAAGGGAGAGCTAATAGAATATGATTGGAATCGGGTATATGAGAAATTAGGGGTTTATCCGAATCAAATTACTGATTATAAAGGTCTTAGAGGAGATACTTCTGATAATATTCCCGGTGTAAAAGGAATTGGCGAAAAAACAGCTCAAAAACTTTTAAATAGATATCCAACCTTAGAAGCGGTTCTTGAAGATTGCGAAAATATACCGGAAAAAGCTGTTAAACAAAAAATTTGTGATGGTAAAGAAATTGCAATTTTATCTAAGGATTTGGCAACTATTATTCGCGATGTTGATGTAAATTTTGACATAAATACTGCAACAGTGACTTTGCCAAGTCTTAATAAAGTATCAGACTTTCTAAGAAAAATGCAGTTTTATACATTTATTAAAAATATAGATAAAATTTTAGGTAATTTTAGTAATGATAAAATAGAGACGGAAAACTTGAGTATTTTTGCTCAAAATTCAATAACGCCAAGTGCAACAGCGCCGATTCAACAAGGTTTATTTTCTCAAGTCATAAAAGAAAATATAGATGATACCTCATTTGAATATGAAGTTGTAAATGAAGAAAATAAAAACAACATTATTAAAGAACTCAAACAGCGGAATTTGCTAGCAATAAGATATTATGAAAAAGATGGAAAGATTACTTCTGTTGCAATTTCTAATGGAGAAAAATCCTATTATATAAGAGAGCAATATTTACCAGAGTTAAAGTCAATAATTGAAAATCCAGAAATAAGAAAGCTTGGATATAATATGAAGTCTGATTATCATTTACTTTTAAACAACGGATTTGTCCCAAACGGATTTGAGTACGATGTACTTCTTGCAAGTTATGTAAAGGATCCAAATCGAAAACACACTCTTGATGCTCAGGCTCTAGATTTCCTGAATCATATTATTTCAAATCCTATAGATGAAGAAAAATATGCGTGTGACGAAGTATTTACAATTTATAAATTGTATGAATACTGGCAAAAAAATCTTAATGATGCAGAACAAAAACTCGTTAAAAATATAGAAATGCCATTGACTACTGTTCTTGCAAAAATGGAACATACAGGAGTTTGTGTAGATGTTGACTATTTAAAAGAACTTTCTGATTATATGACAGAAAAACTTGCGGAACTGGAAGATTTAATTTATCAGCTTGCAGGGGAAAGCTTTAATATAAATTCACCAAAACAAGTGGCAGAAGTGCTTTTTGATAAATTAGAACTAAAAACAAAGAAAAAAAAGTCACGTTCTACGAGTGCAGAAATACTGGAAGAACTTGCTCAAGAATACGAAATATGCCGGTATATACTGGAACACAGAAAATTTTCTAAACTAAAATCTACTTACACAGATGCTTTGCCTGCTCTTATAAGTAAACGTGATAACAGAATTCATACAACATATAATCAAGCTCTAACCGTAACAGGAAGACTTTCTTCTTCAAATCCTAATTTGCAAAATATTCCTATTAGGACTGAGGAGGGAAATAAAATTCGTTCTGCGTTTTGTGCAGAAGATAAAGAGAATTGTTATATATTGAGTGCAGATTATTCTCAGATTGAACTTAGATTGTTAGCACATGTTTCCGGTGATGAACATTTAATTCATGCATTTAATACCGGAGAAGATATTCATACAATGACAGCCGCCAAAGTATTCGGAGTTGATATAAATGATGTAACAAAAGATATGCGAAGAAAAGCAAAGGCTGTAAATTTTGGTATAGTTTATGGTCAATCTAAATATGGTTTAGCTAAAAATCTAGGGATTTCAAATAATGAAGCTCAAGAGTTTATTGATAAATACTTTGAAACATACCCCGGAGTAAAAGATTATATGATAAATGAAATCGAGTTTGTGAATACTCACGGATATGTAGAAACAATATTTGGCAGAAAACGATATTTAGCAACAGAACTTGCAAGTCCGAATTACCAAATAAGAGAATTTGCTCAACGTGCAGCTATAAATCAACCGCTTCAAGGTACAGCAGCCGACTTAATAAAAATGGCAATGATTGATGTAGATAAGCTTTTAACCGAAGGTAATTATAAAACCAAAATGATAATGCAAGTGCATGATGAACTCATTTTTGAAGTTCCTAAAGATGAACTTGAAAATGTAAAAAGTTTGGTCTTAAAAGCGATGGAATTAGAGCAACCATTAAAAGTGCCGCTAATTGTTGATGTAAATTTTGGTACTTCTTGGAAAGAAAATTAAATACATAGAGCTTGCGGAAAAATTAAAATTTTGTCTTGGATTTCCTCCTGCTCAAGCCTGTCACTCACTGTGCTAAAGCACTTGTTCGTTTCGG
>CAJOOM010000020.1 GCA_905236775.1 Candidatus Gastranaerophilales bacterium | reverse complement strand
CTGTCACTCACTGTGCTAAAGCTCTTGTTCGTTTCGGCTTTCGCTATCCGGACTTCGTCCGTACGGAAATTCGCTCTCTTGAATATCAGATTTTCGACCTTACATGTCTCAAACCGATATTCTTTTCTCTCCGTTGGAGAGATTATTGGTGCAAGACTTGTTTGGCACTAATAAACAGTATTTTTAGTTATATCTATTGAATTATATTATGTTTGCTTGATTCCTGTTATTTATTAGAAATATAATGTCGGGTTGAAGAATTAAATAAAAATCCTTCAACCCGACCAACAAACTATTTGTTTCTTTCTTCGTTCCAAACGGTGTCGTTTTTGATTACACAACCGTCTTTATCATATTTTGGTGTAACCGTGTATTTTACAACATCATTGCCATCGAGGTCTTTTTTGCGAATCAATCTGCCATTTCTGTCAAACTCTTCGAATTCATTAGTACTGCTGCCGCTTGAAGAATAGTATGAATCAGTTCTTACACTATATGAGCCGTCTTTGTTATATTTTTTTGTTTGACTGAATCTGCTGTAAGGTTCTTTTGTACGAGAATTATAATTAGTCACTCTATGTTGACTGTCAAATTTCCAACTTCTTTCGTCACCGTTTGGGTCATTCTCTGCGTTATAGTATCCGCCGTCTTCAGTAAGATATTGATATTCTACGTTTTCTCCTTTGTTGTTATATCTGCTAAATTCATGAATCTCTAATTTTTTATCAAAGCCATGCACTTTTGTAAAATCTTTTAGTTTACCGTCTTTGGAGAATCTTTCTTCATATTTTAATGCTTCCGGTTGTTTTTTATCATCAGAATAATAACCTATACTGGAAGGTTTTTTAGTTCCTGCAAAAAAACTTGTATCTGCGCATACAATTCCGTCTTCTCCGATTTTTGGTGAAGTGTATTCAAATATTGGTTCTTGCGGTTTTGTTTCAGCCGGTTTTGTTTGAGTAGAATCTTTTTGAGCAGATTTTTCTGCTTTTTCAGTTTGTGGTTTCTTTTCTTCTGTTTCTGTTTTACTGCCGCAACCAACAAGCGAACTAAATACTAATCCTGCTCCTAATGCTCCTGCTGTCATAACTTTTGTTGGTGTTGGTGCTGCTAATATTGCTCCCATAGCATAACGTGCGATTTTTGAAATATTCATGATTTGCCTCCATCTTTTTATTTTTATCTTTTACTTTTTTAATCTCAAAATCCTCAGCCCTAATTCCTTAATATCCCAGTGCCTTATTCCCCTGGTATCTTAGTAGCTTTATAAATGAGATTTAATTAACTCGGGTTCCCTTGTATATATAAAAACAAAAAGGGTTCAGAAATTGCCTTTTAAAAAACACAATTTTTCTATTCTATTCTATTCTATTCTATTCTATTCTATTCTATTAGGGCATTATGACTGGATTTGAGCTACTTTGTCAACCCCAAAAATTCGTCTTTACATTTCGTTACAATCGCACTTTTCCCGCATTTTTTGTTAAAAATTGTAGCAAATTAAGGATACAGAAAAATTGAAAAACTCCATTTTCCGCTCATTCACCTACTCCTCTTCTTCGTGGAATTTAAAGTAATCCAATATTTCGATTAAAGTTTTACTTTTTCCCAAATTGCCGGATTTAGTCACTATCCATTGTCCGTTATAATCCAAACAAATTGAAATAGCGGGAGCTACTTCATCCATTAATCTAAGCATTCTGGAGTCTATTTTTGAACAGCATTTGTAAGATGTTTCACCGCCTAATGTAATCAAAACAGTTTTAATCTCGGAAAGTACCTGTTTTGTAAGTTCTGCCAGATAATCAGTAATCATTGATGAGAATTTTTCTTTTGTTAGTTCTGCCATATCGGAATCATCAGAAAAGCCATCAAAATTAGTGAGAAGATGTGATGTATGTATACAAACAGTAACACCGCTTTTTAAATTTTGGACAATTCTTGATACCAACTCATCATCAATTCCGCATAAAATATCTCGAACTTCCAATGGAATAAAATTAACGTTATTATAATCATCAGATTGTTCAAGTTTCCGTATCTGTTCGGCAGTTATTTGTGTTGCAGTTCCGGAGATAATTAGTTTCGGAAGTTTCGGAAGTTTTAGTATCTCTCTTTCAGATTCAATATCTGCAAGCCAAAATTTTCCAAAAACTTGTGCTCCTGCAGCTGTTCCGGCTGGCAAAAGTTTCTTATCACATTTTTGTACGGCAAGTGCAATTTGCTCTATATCCGTAATGGATGTTGAATCTGCAACAATAAGCTTTTTCCCCTCGTTTATAAGTTCATTAATTTTTATAAGAATAGGACCTGCTCCGTTCATAACTGTTTTTAGGTCTAGTGTTCCTATAATATCTTTTTGATTTTCATTTAGTTGTGACTTCAATAGTGTTGGAATATGAGATTCAAGAATCGGCGAATGCGGATCCATAGCAATTTCTGTTCTTCCGATAGGAATTCCCTTTAAAAGGTGATATCCTCCGACTGTTATTCTTCCCTCTTGGGGAAATGCCGGAATTATAATCGCTGCATCGTATTCTAAAATATCCAGCATAACAAGTGTTTCAAGAGCTATGTGCCCCCGAAGTGTTGAATCAATTTTCTTGTAGTAATATTCAAATGAAAAGTTGTCAGCAAAAGTTCTTACGGATTTTTCGACACGTTTAAGCGATTCTTCAACATTACAATTTCTTGATTCACTTGAAATTGCCCAGACTTCAGTTATATCTTTTCTTTCAGGTTTATATCCAGAATCAAGCAAAATTTTTGTTTTTGCTCCTTGATTATAAAATTGCAATGCCGTGTCATTTGCACCGGTTAAGTCATCTGCAATTATACCTATAATATCCGTAAAAATCATGATAAAAGTGAATAATTAAATAAGTGAATAAGTTCGTATTAAAGTTAACTGTCCGGAGCTTACTTTTCTTATTTTATATCACTAAATTCCCCCTTTATTTTAACCTTCTTCTACGTCGCGTCTTGAACCAAGAAGTCTGATTTGATTAGCCACAACCAAAAATCTTTCTCTTTCTTCGCCGGTTTGGTCTGTCCATTTGCTTATGGATATTCTGCCATCAACAGCAACTTGGCGGCCTTTTTTTACATATTCTCCGGCAAATTCTGCTTGCTTATCCCAAACTTCTATATTAAACCAATCAGGAACTTCTGTTTTGGTTTTTGAATCCCAGCGGTTTACGGCAAGTGAAAAAGTTGTTTTAACTTTTCCGGATTCAAAGTATTTGATTTCTGCATCTTGTCCTGCTCTTCCAACGATAGTTGCTGTATTCATAAATTCTCCTTTTACCTAATCTTATTTTTGATTATACCACAGATAATATTTAATTGTAGAATTCATAATTAATATTTATAATTCTAACTTAATAAAATGACAGAAATAAAGATTTATTATAAAATAGTTATGGAAAAAATTTACAAATACAGAAAATGAATCAGACAAAAGAAAATATAAGTGATGGCGGGATATTGAAAGCAGCTTGGCTGATTGCATTAGTTACAGTTGCAAGCAAGCTAATCGGATTTGTAAGAGATATGGTTGTAGCCAATTTTTACGGCGCAACACTTGTTTCTGATGCCTATTTTTATGCATTACAAATACCGTCTCTGGCAATAATTATTCTCGGTGGTGTAGGAGGTCCATTTCATAGTGCTGCAGTTGCGGTATTTTCAAAACTTATCGGCGCGGAAGCTAAACCGGATGAGCAAGTAAATAAATTATATAACACTTTTTTAACAGTTTCTTTTTTATTTTTTGCACTCTGTGCTGTTTTGGGATTTTTCTTTGCCGATAAAATAATGGGACTTATTATTTCAGCCGGAACACCTGAATTAGTGAGTCTCGCCTCATTACATTTTAAAATAATGTCACCAATAATTTTAATAGGAGGGATTATTGGCATCTATTACGGACTTTTAATCGTTCATAAAAAGTATATCTTGCCAAACTTATCGCCAATGATTTTAAGTCTTGTAGTAATTATATCTGTATCACTTGCCAATAATGATAAATCAGGCTTAGTGCTTGCCGGTGCAACAACTATAGGTGCGCTTTGTCAAATATTGCTTCAATTCCCGAAATTAAGACAAATAGGATACAGAATAAAGCCAAATCTTGATATCAAAAACAATATTCAATTCAAAAATATATGTGAACTATTATTTCCTGCAATATTAAGCTCAACAGTAGGACAAATTAGTATTTACATTGATATGTTTTTTGCTTCTAATTTAGTGCTTGGAGCTTGGACTGCTGTAGTTTTTGCAAACAGAATATTTCAATTTCCAGTAGGAATTCTCGTGACAGCATTTTTAGTTCCGCTGTTCCCAATATTCTCGAGACTTGCGGGGGAAAACGATGAGAATGCAATAAGAACATATTTTAACAAAGGTGTTGGCGTACTATTTTTTGCTGCAATTCCTATGATAATTTTTATTCTCTTGCTTGCACAAGATGGAATATCTCTCGTATTTGAGCGCGGTGCATTTAATTCTAATGCAGTAGTTATGGTATCAGAAGCTCTTTGTTTTTTATCTTTTTCAATTCTTCCTTATGTATTTAGGGATTCAATAACAAGAGTATATTATGCATTCAATGATTCCAGAACTCCGTTCATTATTGCAACTTCATCAATTCTCCTGAAAGCATTTTTAAACTGGCTTTTGATTATAAAATTAAATATGGGAATCGCCGGAATTACTCTTTCAACATCTTTTATAACTTTATTTAACGCAACAATTTTAGGTCTTTTTATAAATAAAATAATAAAACTTGACTACAAATCATTGTTTAAAAATTTCTTTAAAATGTTAAGTGCCGGAATAATAACATTTGTATTAGGCTGGTTTATATGCGCAGCATTTAATAGCCTTACTCTTCCAAAATACATATTTGAATTAGTAAAAATCATATCAGTTATTTGTGTATGCGGAACTATTTATGTATGCCTAAATTTAATATTCAAAATGGAATATGCAAAAGAATTAACTTCACGGTTAAAACGCTAATAAATGGCAAGTTTGTTTTAGCGGAATTTTATCTATTCCTTGGTAAAATGAGAATGTTCGTAAAAAACTTGAAAAAAAAACATGTTGCTGGTATAGTTTTTGTGATAATGCACGTTTAGCCTAGTTGGGCATTTGGCTACGGACTAGACGGTCAGAAATCATAAAAATGAAAATTTAATAAAAATAATATGCGCGTGTAGCCCAGTTGGATAGAGCGTTTGGCTACGAACCAAAAGGTCGCGAGTTCGAATCTTGCCACGCGCGAATAAAAAAGGAT
>CAJOOM010000019.1 GCA_905236775.1 Candidatus Gastranaerophilales bacterium | reverse complement strand
CGAACCTTACGGTTCTCCATTCGCCTGCCCTACTCCGAAACTGTCCACTGGACACTTTCTCCGTAGGGAACCTGCTACATCCCGACACTTAATCTTTCAAACCAGTGCTATCATATAATATATGAAACAAAAATAAAAATCAAGGTTTTGTTTTGTTCTGTTTTTGCAAAAAATTGACTTTAAAAAAAATGTTATTAAATATATATCATCTAAACGGATGATTTTTCCTAACATCAAGTCAAGATAATCCATAATATTCCGATAATATAAAAGGAAGGACGGTACTGATTTGTATAATATGATGAATACAATTCGCCCACGTTATCCTCAGCAGGCACAGGGCTATCAAATGAAGCAAGGCTCGACCGATGAAAACGGCCACAATCAGAATGCCCAGGATCAGCAACAGCAAAAACAAAATTCACAAGTTGTTGCAAGAGGAAGAGCGCAGGAACAAGCAGAACAACAGGTTGCACAAAGACAACCAATTTACTCTCCTGCGGCTAATGCTTATCCAACAGCATTTCCAAATCAAAGCCAGACTTATACCGTTCATACACCCCCTATAATTCGTCATAATCAGCCGAATCCTATACAATATCAAAGCATACAGGGTGGATATTATCCTATAAATCAACCAATACAGCAGCAATCTTATCAGCAAAAACCTGTTAGAAGTAATAAAGTCAACATTGCTCAGATTCTCAAAGATTTCAGAAATACTATGAAAGCAATTGCAACTCCAAGAGACATTGAGGACAAAGTTGAAACTTATCTACAAATTGTAAATGAGCAGGTTCATTCTCAGCACCCGCAAGTAGATATAGTAAAAAGTAATTTAAAAATTGCTGCTTCACTTTTAGACAAGTATATTTCTGAGACTTTAAATAAAGATTCCAAAGTTGTTCAAAATTGGTTAGATGCACTATTTTTACAAAGAATAGATTATTTGTATAATGAAAATGATATTAATCCGAGTTTTCTGGTAAAATTCCCTGAAAATACAAATAAAGCACAAACTAATAATCAAGTTGAAGAAATTCAACAAGAAGAAATTCCCGTAGAGACAGAGCAATATACTAATGAACAAATAATTTCACAAGAAGAATATAGTAATCAGAATGAAGAATTAAATACGAGTGAACAAATTCCTCAAAACGATTATATAGAAATTGAACCTGAAGAGTTATCTTTAGAAGAAGAATTTGCTCAAGCAAAACAAACAATTTCGCAGAAACCAAGCATTGCAATCGTGCCTCAAGATACTAAATTAAAATCACTTTTTGTAGAGGCTAAAAAATATGCATTTAATAATAATCCGCAGAAAGCAATGTTAATTTTTAAAGACGCATTTAATAGAGCTACAGAAATTAATGATAAAGAGACTCAATCAAGAATCTGCTTGGAAATTGGGAAAATTTATGATGATAATGACCATTTAGTACAAGCATTAAATAGTTATAATAAGTCATTACAATATACAACTGACGTAAATGTTAAGTCAAAAGCTCATTATTCAATGGCTCAGATATATGATGATGTTAATCAATTAGAACCTGCTATGAATCATTATTTTACTTCGATTTCATATGCAGGAAAGTCTGACGACTTGATTGGTCAATCAGATTCGCTTACTAAAATTGCAAATATTTTAACTGATAAATATAATGATATAGCATTTGACTATTATGAAACGGCGCGAAAACTTATTGAACAAACGACAGATGATTCTATGAAAGGATATGTATTAAGTAGCACTGCTGATGCGTGCGTTCAATTCAGAAAAAAAGATAAAGCGCTTAAATACTATGCAGAAGCAGTCAGAAACTATGAAAGAACAAATTCTAATGAAGATATAGCTCAAAATTATAAATCAGCAGCAGAGCTAATGATTAGTTTCAATTGCCAAAATAAGGCAAAATCATTGCTCAAAAAATCACTTATTCATGCTGTAAAAACACAAAACGAAGATTTGATATCTGAAGTTAATGTTTTACTTTCGTCCATAGAGTAAGTTAGATGTGTTTAAATATTAAGCATCGGGCAATATTCTCTCTTTAGAGCATATTTTCTATAGCATTGATTACAAAGTTTAATGCACCTTGTTGAGATTTAAAGACGTTCTCACCGGCTTTTGAAGTCTCTGTGTAAAATACTTTATCCGATAGTAATTTATTTGCAATATTTACAAACTCGTCTTTATTTTTTACAACAAATCCTGCATGAGCATTTTGAATTATAGCGTATATATCTTTGAAATTATGAATAGATGGACCTGAGATGACAGGTTTTGAAAAAATTATAGATTCAAGAGGATTATGCCCACCTGTTTTATTAAAACTTCCTCCTATAAATGAAATGTCTGAGTATGCAAACATTTTTCCAAGTTCTCCCATTGTATCAAGAATCAAAATATCAATATCTTCCATTGAACTTATTCCGTCAGAACGAAATCCATATGAATATCCGCTTTGCCCCACAAGTAATTCAACTTCATCTTTTCTGGTTAAATGTCTGGGAGCTATAATTAATTTTAAATCGTTATGTTTTAATTTTAGATTCCTATATACAGATAAAACTATATCATCTTCTCCTGTGTGAGTAGAGGCTGCAAGGAGAACTTTTCCAGATTTATTGAATTCAAAATTAACATCCGGCGCTGTAATATCAAATTTTAGATTATTCATTCTTTTTGTTGTATCCTTATTAGCGCCAAGTGATAAAAATTTTTCCAAGTCTTCGCTGCTTTGAGTATATATTCCATAATAATTATTCAAAAGCGGTTTAAAGAAAAATTTAAGTTTTTTATATGAATTATATGTTCTATCTGATATTCTTCCATTAATGATACAAAGTTTAATCCCTCGTTTTTTACATTCAATTGAAATGTTCGGCCATATTTCGGTTTCTGCTATTAATATTATATCTGGTTTAACATTGTCTAAAAATCTTTTTACACAAGATGGAGTGTCAAATGGAAAATAAGTTATTAAGTCTGAATAATTACCCAATTTTTTTTGTGCAATTTCTTGTCCTGTATTAGTTCCTGTAGTTATAACAATTTTTGTATCTATAAATTTTTCTCGTGTTTTTTTTATGAGTTTTTCTATTGCATTAATTTCACCAACAGAAACACCATGGAACATTATTACCTTTTTGTTTGAGTCATTATTAAAATTAACAAACCCTTCTTTGCGTTTTATAGCATCTGAAAAATAACCGCTCTGCTTATGGAAAAACACAATTAACGGATAAACACATCGATATATTAATTCACTAAAAAATCCTATCATTATCTAATTCCCTTCTACAAGAATATATCTGCGTCCCTCTTCCACAATTTTATAGTTTAACTTTTGAATTTCATCATCAATCTGTTTTTTCTTTATTATGACAAAATTATCTCTTTTCACAAGTTCTCTTTTTAAATCATCTATAGTATAGTCGCCTCCGTATATAACAGGTGCCTCTCCATCTCTATAATAAATCAGGGAATATTTATGCGTAAATTTGTAACAAGTAATAGTCTTGTTCTGGTCTTTTGCTATCTTTGCAAACTTCATTAAATCATCCTGTCCGAATTTATAATCAATATTAAAAAATATACCGGTACCAAATGCACTTAAAAAAGCCATAAATAGTACGTAAGTTGAAAAAACTCCTAAATATTTTTCCTTTTTACAAAAGAGTATTGTCATAAAACCGGTTAGAAATAAAAGAATTATACAAAGCGGTTTTGCAGCTGCGATATCCATGTTTAGTTGATAAGGTAAATATAATGGTGTGAATAAAGCTGCTATTGCTGCAATTATAAACACAAAACCAATAAAATAAACTGTTTTATTTATCCATCTTGAATACTCTCCTTTTTCAACATAATTAGTCCAAATAAGTCCGCCTAAAAGCGCCAGCATTGGATAAATCGGCAAAATATATGTAATTAGCTTAGTTTTTGAAGAAGAGAAAAATAGTAATGTAAATATAGCAGATATTCCGGCAAAAATCATAAGTCTGTTAGTGTCGTTCATTCCTCTAAAACAAAAATCTCTTTTTATCAATTTTCTTGTAAAAACTAGTAATGTTGACACTATCCAAGGGAAAAATCCCCAAAGTATAGTTAAAAAATAAAAATAAAACGGCTGCTGTCTTCCTAATTCACCGGAGCCAAGAAATCTGGCTACGTGGTGCTTTATTATGTATTCATTAAAAAATAAAGGGTTGTGTATTTTAAGCATTATAATATGCCAAGGAAGAGTTATTCCTAAGAACAATATAACACCGATGATAAAATATTGCGGTTTAAATATTTCTTTAAATTTTTTCGCAAAAAGAGATATAAAAAACATAGAGCCAAAAGGTATTATAAAACCAGGAATTCCTTTTGCCATTACAGCTAATCCCGAAAAAGTGTAGAAAAGCCACCACATATATTTTTTGTTTTGTTCTTTTACATAAAATGTAAGTATTCCAAAACACAATGAAAACGTTACACATGATGCAAGTACTATATCCAAAATTGCAAACTTTGCAAGAATTAGAAATTCTAAAGATGTTGCAAGTATTAGTGAAGATACAACACCAAAAGTTCTTGAAACAACTTTCCTGCCGAGAATATATATTATAAAACAACTAAGCATTCCATACATGGCAACAGGGAAACGTGCGGTCGCTTCAGTTATTTTACCAAAAATTGCAAATGATAGACATTCGCTCCAAAAATAGAGTGGTGGTTTTTCAAAGAAGAACTCTTTGTTCAAATACAAGGTTAAAAAGTCTTTTGTGTTAAACATATCTTTAGACATTGAAACATATCTTGATTCATCAACATCCATTAATGCATAAGACCAAATGTTGTGAAAAAATAAGAAATAAAACAAAACGCATAAACCGAAAATCGTAAAAAACTCTGAATGATTTTGAATAAAACTCCTAATCTTTTCCATAAATACTCCCTCTTATGTTATTTATTTTATCATAAAGAGAAATGGTGATTGTAATTTCTTTTCTTAATCTTTACGCAAAATATGATAATTACTACGAATTAATAGAAAAATAAACTTCTTTAAGGTGTTTTTTACTTATATGTGTATAAAGTTGTGTAGTAGCTACGTCGCTATGTCCAAGAAGCTCTTGAACAATTCTTAAGTCTGCTCCATTTTCCAGCAAATGTGTTGCGAAGCTGTGCCTTAATGTGTGAGGTGAAATATTTTTATTTATTAATTTCCCTTGTTTATGTATTAGTGAATATACTGCTTGACGATTATACAATTTCCCGGAATCGCTTACTAATAGTTTTTTTGTGTTTATATTATATTTTTTTAGTATAAATGCCCTTAATGGTAGATATTCTTCTACTATTTTTTTTGCCTCTAAACCAATAGGGATAATTCTTTCTTTTGAGCCTTTTCCAGTGCAACGAACATATTTAGAAGAAAGATCTATATCATTAACTTTTAAGCTGACTAATTCTGATACTCTTAAGCCGCAACTGTACAATAGTTCTATAATAACATGCTCTTCTGTGCTAAGATTATTTTTCAGTATCTCTTCTATTTCTTTTATCGTTACTACTTTAGGAAGTTTTTTAGGTACTTTTGGCTGTTCTATTGTAGATGCAGGATTTTTTGTCATTATTCCGCTTGAGTATGCCCACTTAAAAAAACCTCTGAGCGATGCCACTTTTCTTATGACGCTTGATGCTGCAAACTTTTTTTCTTTCAATTTTCTTATATAATTATTGATTGTAATTCTATCGACTTCTTCTGCATCAAATATATCAAAGGCATCACTAAAATCTTCTAAATCTCGTCTATAAGCATTTAGTGTGTTTTGAGACAACCCTTTTTCTATTTCTAAGTATTCTAAATATTCTGAAATCGTTTGATACAAATCTATAATTCTCCATTATTATTTTATTTTAAATGTAAAGATTTGTAAATAAAAAGCAGGTGTATAAAAACACCCGCCTTTAGAAATTATACTTCCAATATTCTATTCATATATATAACCATTTGTTAAGTCAATTTTCAATGGTCCTAACAATCTGATATTTATGATTTGACCGCTTTTTGTCAAAACACTTTTATTTTTGAATAACTTGCTCCAGAAACCGTTAACTTCCGGATCAAGAGTTGCTACACCGTATAACATAACAGCTTGATCATTAGGAGTAACTAAAAGTTCATTTTTAATAATGATTTCGCCATTTTGTTTGAATGTTTTACCTCTTTGAACATATTTAATTTGACCTTTTAAATCGCTGCCTTCTTGAACAAGCAAATATCCTTCTCTTGTTACAATATTCTTAGGAACTTTAGCAGTGTAAATATCTGCTACATTAGATATTTCAGAACCAACAACTGTTTCCAATTTAATTGGGAAAATAGCACCTGCAGGAATAACACCAATTGAACCTTGAACTCTTACGTTATCAAGTACATATCCTTCAGCAGTTCTTTTTTGAAGGTTTTCAGCTAATTTAGCATTAGGATTCAATTTAGCTTCTTGCATCATTTTATATAATAAAGCAGCAACTTCTGCTCTGTTCATTGGTCTGTTTGGCTCCATTTTACCTTCGCGACCAGGTTCTATAACATCAAGGTCAAGAAGTTGTGATTTTGCTGCTGCCATCAAGAACCATGCCGGTAATTGTGTGTAGTCTTCATAACTTTTTTCAATTATACCCTGAGCTCTTTGTTCGCTAATGTTTGATGTAGTAAGAGCATTAACTGCAATTGTAATAGCTTCAGCTCTTGTTACAGGGTCATAAGGTCTGAATCTTTCACCTCTTCCGTTTGGTATAAGGTCGAAGTAAACAGCTTTTTGAATAATATTATAGCCCCAGAAGTCTGGTTCAATATCAGCATAATCAATAGGCTGAGAAACTGTTGTATTTTCTTGACCTAAAGATTTAATTACCATAGAAGCAAATTCTGCTCTTGATACAGGGATATCAGGTTTGTAAGTTCCATCAGGATAACCTACTAAAACACCTATTTCTGTTAAAAATTTAATTGATTGGTAGCACCAGTGACTTTCGTCCATATCGGTATAAAATGCATTTGCAGGAGCATTTAAAACACACAGCAAGCTTAAAGTAATCAATCCTTGCAATAACTTCTTGAACATTAAGAGTCCTCCTTTTTCTATTCTCAATTCTAGGTTATATCATATATTAAATACGTTAATATTGCAATTTTTATTACAATATTAATTCCAGATATTTAACAAAACTACATAATTAATTTAGCATAAAAATTTGTGAAATGGAATAATCAAAAAATGGATTTATAATTTTCGTGCAATATATCAAGATTTTAATGATTAAAAATTTGAATTATATAGGAATAGGAATAAGCCTTGAGTAAAATTTATATTCATTAAAACTTTTAGGAATTTGGTTCCAATATCTATAAATGACTTTCCCCTGATTTGTTAATTCTTTAACTATGTTATCTGCTTCGCATTCTGTGCTAACTAATAATGGGTATACAAAAGAATGAATGTTATCAATATTTTTTATATTTAATAAATTCTGTTTCCCATATTTTTCGTGAAGTTTTAAAAATCCGTAATTGTACTCTTCGATGTTATTTATAGACGGAAGTAAATAGTTTTTGCAAGATTTGTTTTCATACCATAAGATTGACTTATCAAAGCCGAATTTATGTCCGGCATTAAAACTTGCAAAACCTAAAGGACTATCATAATATGAATGGGCGTTGTCAACAATTAATTTGGGATAAATATTTGCTAAACGTTTAACATTATCGTGGCAAATTCCGAAATAATTAGGATATAAAATAAAATCCTCTTTTGAAAAATGTTCAGTCGGGAAAAAATTATCATCTATGTGATAAAAAATTGGTTTACAACTCGCTTTATACAATGTGTGTCTTACTACATCGCATAGATAATAAGGAATGTGAATTTTATCTATTTTAAAAATTTTTACCAGATGCTCAATAGCCTCTCTGGCTAAATTAAATTCAAGACTGCTGTACATAATAATAAATTATATGTCAAATTCTTCTTTAGTGCTTTATGAAAGTTTAAAAGTGATTATAGATTCTTAGTCTCGAATTGTAAATTTTTGTAAAAATTTAGAAAAAAAGTGTTATTTTTTTTGAGAAATATGGAACTAAGAAAGTATAAACATGAGAACAAAAAAATTGTAATAGGTTAGTAACCTTGCGCAAGGAAGTATGTAGAAATGAAAGCAGCAATCAAAAAACAAAATTTGAATAAATCAAATGAAAGGTTCAAGAGTGCGCAACTCTCGAAACCAGCGCCGATTCATGCTTCCACGGGGAGAGTAACTCCTTGTCCGCTTTGCGCAAACACTTTACGCGGAATTTCTCAATTGAAAATGGAAAGTGGAATTCTTCAATGGAAAGTGGAAAGTGGAAAGTG
>CAJOOM010000018.1 GCA_905236775.1 Candidatus Gastranaerophilales bacterium | reverse complement strand
TCCGATGAAGCTCTTACTTCGGCTCAAGCAGGCGCAAAAAGAATGCTAAACGCAGGGGTAAATAAGGATATAAATGATAACCTTGATATTACACAGTATGATGAATATAAAGCGTTTGTTGAGGCTATGGATGACGACTTAAATACTTCTAAAGCTCTTGCCGTTCTGTTTGATCTAACAAATAAAGCTAATAAAGGTGTTGATTACGCTTATACACTTCTTTATAAACTTGCAACTACACTGGGCTTCACGTTTGAAAAAGCAACACTGAGCGAGGAAGAATTAAGTGAAAAATTGGTGCTTATCAATAATGAACTTGGTGAAAAATTCAGCTCCATGGAAGAAATTATTGAAAAGAGAAAAACCGCAAGGGCAGAGAAAAACTGGGATGTTGCAGATAAAATAAGAGTTGCTTTAGATAAAACCGGAATTATTCTAAAAGATTCTAAAGAAGGAACAACTTGGGAGTTGAAGTAACTTTTATTAATATATTTGAGAACAAAAATATGTACCTGAATGATGTAAAAAATATTAACTGCATTGACTTACAAACAATTAAATTAATTATTTGGGATTTAGATAATACTTTTTGGGATGGTATTCTTAGCGATTATGATACAAAAATAGATTTTAATATACAAAACATTGATTTAATAAAAAAACTTACTGATCATGGTATAATGAATTCTATTTGCTCAAAAAATGATTTTTCATCTGTTGAAAAACAATTTATAGAAAATAAGCAAGGCGAAGTTTGGAATTATTTTGTTTTTTCATCTATTAGTTGGGAAGCAAAAGGAAAAAGAATACAAGATATAATATCAAAAATGCAATTAAGAGATGAAAATGTCCTTTTTATCGATGATAACAAAACAAATTTGGAAGAAGCAAAGTATTTTTGCCCTAATATTCAAACTGCTCTACCAGATATTATACCTAATTTAATTGAACAATTACAAAATTTAACTACAGCAGATATTAAACATGAACGATTAAAAAGATACAAAATTCTTGAAGAAAAAAACATTCAAAGAAAGTTTTTTGACTCAAATGAAACATTTTTATATTCGAGCAACATAAAAGTTCTAATTAAATCAGACTGCATTGAAAATTCAGAAAGAATTTTTGAACTAATAAAAAGAACAAATCAACTCAATTATACAAAAAAAAGAATAAGCCAGTCCGAGCTTAATGATTTATTGGTAAATCAAGATATCGAAAACCGATATATTATTGTAAGTGATAAATACGGAGATTATGGGATTTGCGGTTTTTATTCTTATGACAAAAAAAACAACGAATTGATTCATTTCTTATTTTCATGCTCAATTTTAAGTATGGGTGTAGAACAATATGTGTATAATTGCTTAGGCTGTCCTAAATTGGATGTTATTGGTAAAGTTTCGGCAAAACTTGTTTTATATAAAAATTGTAATTGGATTAATCAAATAGAGGGAGAAGAGAAGAGAAGAGAAGAGAAGAGAAGAGAAGAGAAGAGAAGAGAAGAGAAGAGAAGTTTTATTTAAAGGTCCTTGCGATTTAATGAGTACTTGGCAATATCTAAAAGAATGCAACAATAATTGCACCTTAGACTTTATACACATAGATTCAAACGGTTGCAATACTGTCCATTCAAATCGTCTTATTAATATAATCAACGCACACAAACTGAACAACGAAACGAAAAAAGCAATACTAGAAGATGCTCCTTTTTTATCCAATGAATTATATAATCAACCTATTTTTAAACAAAAGTTTGATTTAGTTATTTTTTCACTTCTTTTAGATAGCGTAAGCACCTTATATCAGCACAAAAAAACCGGAGAATTAATTGCATTACATAATTATCCGGATTTTACTTCTAAATCAAATGAAAAATTTTATGAAGAATTATATGATGATTACAATGAATTTGAATCAAAAAGTAATCCTTGGAAAAACGGTAAAATAAAAAAATATCGTCAACACTTTGAGTATTTAGGATATATGACCGTTGAAGACATTATAAAATCTCTTGACAAATTAATTGAGCTACTTCCTAAGACAACTAATTGGATTTTTATAATTGGGAACGACCTAAAACCTCCTGAGAATATATATTATCGTTTTAAAGACTCATATAAAAGGCGTAAAAGACAAAATTCTTTAATAATTAACCACTATAAAAACAAAAAAAATATCGATTTTATTGAATTGTCTAGTCTTATTAGTTCACCAGAAGATATTGTTGATCATATTGATCATTACAAAAGACATGTATATTATAATTTAAGCCTTGAAATTTCAAAAAAAATGAATAAATTGATACATATTGAAACTGTGCAAAATCATAATTTACTTATAAACACCATATTATATAAGCTTAAAAAAAGTTTAAAATATATAAAATACAATACTATAATCAATTTTATTTGTTTAAAAAAACATTTATTAGAATTTTATAAAAAAATATGTATATTTTTCATAATATATTTATCTTAAAATTATCATGAACAATTTACATCTTAATCCCTTAAAAATATGTATTGAATATATCCAATCCTTGTTCTATAAAATGCTAAAGAAAAAGAATAAGAACTTGCATGCCCTCTTAGTAACGAGTATAATATTCCTAGAGGAGAATATAGCTCTCAATATTACGAATTTAAAAGATTATTTGGCATAAAAAATAGGGGTAAATATAGTTGAAAGTTGAAAATGGAAAGTGGAAAGTCGTTTTAAGTGCTTTGTTTTTGTTATTTGCGTTTGTGTTTAACAATGCTTATGCACTTAATGATTTTGATGTTGTAAGAGTTGGAATAACAGATAATAAATTTCAAAATGTTCAAAGACAAGAAGTTACGATATACGGAACAGCAGAATGCGAGATTTGTGATAAAGCAACAAAAACTTCTCTTGCGAGAATAACACCTGAAACGGATATTAATATAAAAAACAGTAACAAAGGACTTACAATATCAATTGAAAAACACACTCTTAACCTGCAAGATGTTGTAATTATTTGTCCGCAAGGTCTATTAGGAGTAAGAGGTCTTTTAAGAAAAGGTTCACAGGCTCTTTATCATGGAGCGTTTGAGATTGTTCAAAATGAAAATAAAGACGGATTTTATGTAGTTAATCTTGTAGAGATTCAAGAGTACTTAAAGGGTGTAGTTCCAAATGAAATGCCGGTAAGATTTGGGCTGGAGGCATTAAAAGCTCAGGCTGTAGCTGCAAGGAATTATGTTCTCACACCAAGAACACAAACTTATAAAGAATTTAGCGTTGTTGACAGTGTTGCGAGTCAAGTTTACTTTGGAGCTAACACGGAAGAAGATCTTGCAACAAGAGCTGTTATGGAAACAGATGGTGTAGTTGCCTTACATAATAACGAATTAATTTTGGCTTTGTACAGTTCAACTGCAGGCGGCTATACAGAAAGCTATTCTAAAGCCTTTTCTGATCCAAATACCAAGGTGTTCCCATCACCTACAAAGCCATACTTAATAGCAGTTCCGGACAGATCGAATTTTGAAACTCTTGAAACGGACGATAAAGCCAAAGCTTTTTATTCAGTTAAGGTTCCATCTTTTGATATTGAATCTCCATACTATAGATGGGAAAAAGAATGGGGAGCAAATGAATTAAAAGAAGTTTTGGAAACTACACTGCCTGTACAATCAAAAACTGGATTTGTGCATCCTGTTGTTCATGAAGGAGAAGATATCGGAAAGATTAAAGATATAATAGCAATGAAACGCGGAAAATCAGGAAAAATTATGGAAATTGAAATAAGTACTTCTAAAGGATGCTATATCGTTTCAAAAGAACTTATTATCAGAAGAGTGTTCCAAAAAAACGGAGTTTCTTTGCCAAGCGCTAATGCTGTATTTGAAAAAACAATAGACAATTATGGCAATGTTAAAAGTATAAAAATATATGGCGGAGGTTTTGGACACGGTGTAGGCATGAGTCAATTCGGTGCAGGCTATATGGCTACAAAACTTAAACAACCATACTATAATATTTTAAGACATTACTACAACGGAATAACTTTAGGAACAGTACCTGTTACAGTTAGCGGAGAAGATGTAAAGCAAACTTTTTGGGCTCCAATAGGTAGAGCACAAATAGTTATAACAGATACAACTGCGCCTAAGCTTGCTGTTATGATTAATGGAAAAGAGCAAGAATTTATACTTACAAAAACTATTCCACACAGGGAACATAGAATTGACATTTCAAGATTTATTGATGACGGATTTAATACTGTAACATTTCATGCACCATCTTTAGGACGCACCGTAAAAGCATATATAGAGTTAGTTGAAAAATACGCAAAACCTAACTATATTGATGAAGACGAATAAATATAAGTTTTGGATTTTTATATCTCCTCCCCACTTGTGGAATTAATCCTAAAGAATTTTTTATTTATCTTATAAATATAAGATAAATATGAAAAATACAATTCCAATAATTATTTTAATATTTGCATTAAATTATCAAGTTTTTGGTTCTATGTTAGAAGATAATAATGAGTTAAAAAAGAATCAAAAATATCCGTCAGCACAAGATATTGAACCAAGAGTATCATTATCTGATGCGGGAGATTCTGCTACTATAAGTGCGGGTATAGAAAATGTTATAGAAGTTAATTTAGAAGATTGTTTAAAACTTGCACTGGGTAATAATCCCAAAATTCAAAGTGCTATGCAGGATGTATTTGCTTCAGATTCAAGAATTAAACAATCATGGGCAAATTATTTCCCGCAATTTAGTTGGCAATCAGGCTACAGTCGAATTAGACAACTTCAGTTATCAGATGTTTTTAGAGAAAATTTAATTTATAATTTTTGGGTTCTAGGTCAAATAAGTGTAACACAACTTCTTTATGATTTTGGAGTAACAAGAAATCAAGTAACAATAAGAAAATTAGATTCGCAAGGATACAAAATTATTTTAACAGGAACTATAAATGACGTTATTTATAATGTAAAAGACGCATATTACAATCTGCAATATGCTCTGGAAGCTTTAGGTGTAGCTGAAAAAACAGTAAAACAATATGAGGAATTTTATGAACAGGCAAAAGCTTTTAATGATGCAGGAATTAAACCAAAAGTCGATGTCACAATTGCAGAAGTTAATTTGAGCAATGCTAAACTTACACTAATTCAGGCTCAGCATTCTATAAAAATTGGTATGGCAAAATTAAATAACGCAATTGGAATTCCATACTGTATGAAATATAGTTTGTCAGATAAACTGAGATACGAATTTTGTGACATGACTTTGGAAAAAGCTATTAAAATAGCTGAAAAATCTAGACCGGAATTCCAACTTGCTGACGTTAAAGTTGAACAAGCAAAGCAAAATGTTAAACTTGTAAAAAAATCTTGGCATCCTCAATTTACGACTCAAAATCAAATAGAAGTCGGTGGACGTCATCCTGATTCCAACTATGGTTACACTCTTGGTGCATATATAAATTTTCCTACGATAAATGGCATGCTTATTAAACATCAAATCAGAGAGGCTCGCTCACTATATTCAAAAGAACAAGCTAATGCAATTAACACTAAAAATAATATATATTTAGAAGTTCAAAATGCTTTTTATACTCTTGATGAAAAAAGAAATAAAATACCTGTCGCGTATTTAGGAATGAAACAGGCTAAAGAAAACTATGAACTTTCATCCGGCAGATACAATGTTGGAGTTGGAGATGCTGTAGAACTTAGAGAAGCACAAGTCCAATATGAAAATGCACAGCTTACCTATTATCAAACGATGTATGAATATAATTCAGCACGCGCTAATTTAGAAAAATCTATTGGCAGAAATATCTGTGCCGAAGAAGTTACACTCAAAAAATCAGTAAAAAAGAAAATAAAAAAATAAATATGCACAATTAGGCAATATAAAAAATTTTTCCACAAAATAACATGTAAATGTATTAGAAAATACATGAGTTTGCGAAGAAAAACGAAGTTTTTCCGCAAACTCTCGGGAACGGTTTCGTTGCAGCATACACGCTATCCCGCGTGCATACTGCAACTCACACACCTTAGGTCGGGTTTGAAAAATCTCAAAAAATTGTCATTTTTTGGATTTTTCCGCACCCTCTACATATATATATAATAGATAAAGGAGTTAAAAACATGAAAAAAACATTATCAGTACTGGCTGTTTTAGGTATCGTATCGACTGTAGGAATGCAATGTGCCAATGCGTTTTCTTGGTCAAACTTAAATCCTTTTAACTGGGGAAAATGCAACAGATGTGAAAAAAAGGTAGAAAAATGTCCTTGCTCTACAGGATATGCAGCACCTTGCGACCCTTGCGAGAAGAAAGCACCTTGTGACCCTTGCGGAAAACAAATTACAAAACCAGCTCCATGTGATGCTTGTGATAGATTGCAGCAAAATATGCAAAACAGATAGAAATATTTGAAATTGGGAAGCCACTTAGGCTTCCCTTTATGTATTTAAACCCTGCCGTACATATCTTCGTATCTTACAATATCTTCTTCTATCAGCAAATCACCTTTTTGTACTTCTATAATTTTCAAAACATTTTCATATGGATTTTGCAGCGAATGAATTTCTTTTACATCAATATCAATACTATGTCCGGGGCTTAATATATGTTCTTTTCCCTCCAGAAGAACCTTTGCTACACCCTCTAAAACAACCCAATGTTCACTTCTATGATTATGTGATTGCACAGAAAGCTTTTGTCCAGGATTTACTTGTATCATTTTTGTCAAAAACCCTTTTCCCTCTGCAAGTACAGTATAATATCCCCAAGGACGATATACAGTTTTATGCACAAGATGAGTATTATCTTTTTGTTTTTTTAATGTATCAAATACTTTTTTTACATCTTGAGTCCTATCTGATTTACAAGCAAGAATTGCATCTTCAGTTTCAACAATAACCGTATCTTCTAAACCTATAGTTGCAACAAGCTTTGAAGATGAATATATAAGTGAATTTTTTGAACCTTCGTCTAAAACATGCCCTATTTTTACATTACCGTCCGAATCTTTTTTACTGACATCATAAATAGACTTCCAACTTCCTAAATCATTCCAATCACTTTTTAACTCAACTAATGCAATTTTATCAGACTTCTCCATTACTGCGTAATCTATGGATATTGAAGGCATTTTATCAAATTCTATATACGGTATATCCGTTGTTTTTTTGAAATCAAAATTCTTTAACAAAGAATAAATATCACTTGAACAATCCTTTAATTCATTTAGCAGAGTGGAAACCTTAAACATAAATATACCGCTATTCCAATAGTAATTTCCGGCTTCAAGATACTGTTCTGCAAGTTTTGAATCCGGTTTTTCTACAAATTTATTAACTTTAAATCCGCCTTCTATTTTATTATTTGTAACATTAATATAACCATAACCGGTTTCTGCATATGTTGGTTTTACACCAAAAGTAACTATATATCCTTGCTTAGCAATTTTTTCTCCTTCTGCAACGGTTAACGCAAAAGCATTTACATCTTTTATTAAATGATCTGACGGAACAACCAGAAGAATTTCTTCCTCATCAAAGTTATCAGCTACATATTTTGAAGCTAATGCAATTGCAGGAGCTGTATTTTTAGAAATTGGTTCGGATAAAACAATCGGATTACTTATTATTTTAGAAAGTTGATATTTTACATTTGATAAGTGCTTAATTCCGGTCATACTTATTATATTATCGGGCTGCATAACTTCCATAAGTCTTTCAAATGTTGATTGCAATAAACTCTCTGTATTTTGAATATTTAATAACTGTTTAGGATACAATTCTCTAGATAAAGGCCATAACCTACTCCCGGAACCTCCAGCCAATATTAATCCATACATACTAACAACTCCCTTTTACTTTACATTCAACATTCTAACATAAAAACATTGCATATTTATGATAAAGCTAAATTATATTTTTAGATTTTAAAAATCCTATTTTCAATCTATTTTAATCCCATCGGGTTTTTTCCACAAAAGAACTGACTGCATCTGATATATCTTGCGGAGTTTCTAATGGTGAGTCATTTTCTTGAGTTAAACCAAAGTCATTATACTTTCCATCTCTGAATTTGTTATATAAACTTAATGTTCCAAATAAAAATATTGAAGAACCGGCTACATAAAACATTGCTATTAGAAAAGTTTTAATTGTCTTTTTATAATTAAAAGGTTCTTTGTACTGCACAGGTAAATCTTCTTTAGAAGCCAATTTATCATTATTGCTCTCTTCGGAAGTCAGATTTTCTATTGTTTCCATTTCTGAATTTGAAACAGATACTTCCGGTTCTTGATTCGCAAAAACCGGAAATACCAATGAACATAATATAACTATACAAAAGAATTTGTGCTTCAATTTATTTATCCTTCGCTTTGAATTTTTGTTTTTGTTCTTTTTCCGCTTGATTTTTTAACAGTTTTCGCAGCTCCTCGATTTGGTCTGCGAGAACGTTTTTGTTCTGGTTTTGCTGGCTTTTCATCTATATTTTCATCAGTGGAATTTGCTTGAACAATATTTTCGTTTTCTGTTTTTTCGACTTCTTTTACAACAACTGTCTTTTCATCAATCACAGGTGCAATTTTCGAGTCAGAATTTATAACAGATTGTGCCAAATTCTCATTAGACTGTTGAAGTTTTTTACGATTTCTACTTCTGGATGTTTTCGCCTTTTTTTCTTCTTTTATTTCATTGACTTCTGTTTGAGCATTAACAGCCGGATTTGTATCTTGTTCTATCTGTACTTCATTTTGCTCATCAAAACGCGGTAATTCTTTAACTTCAGTACTTACCGATTTATTTTCATTTTTATTGTTAAACTTACTATTCGAGAATTTCTTTCTGTCATTCATCGGAAGTTTAATCTTTGCGGCTTTTGCTCTGTATTCACCCTCAGAAGTCGATGATGCAAATTTCAAATCTTCCATAATGTAGCCGTTACCTTGACAATGCGGACAACGTTTTGCAAAAATCTCGCTTATTGCTTGACCTTGTCTGTGACGAGTCATTTCTACTAAACCTAAATCTGATAATTGACCAACTTGAGGTTTAGCTTTATCAGCTTCCATCGCAAGTTCTAACTCTTCCATCATTGTTAATTTATCTATACGGTTAGTCATATCAATAAAGTCTATAATAATCATACCGCCAATATTACGAAGTCTTAATTGACGTGCAATCTCATGGACAGCTTCTATATTGGTTTTTAAAATTGTTTCATCTTGAGTTGCAGAATTTGTAAATTTGCCGCTGTTGACATCAATTACAGTTAAAGCCTCAGTCGTTTGGATAAACAAATAACCGCCTGAAGGTAAATTAACTTTCATTTGAAGAGCAGCTTTAATCTCTTTATGAATATCCATTGCAACTAACAAGGGTTCTGAACCTTTATATAAAGTTACATTGATATTTTTATTCATATGCCAATTTTGAAGTAAGTTTTGAACTCTATTCAATGCAAATCCTGTATCAACAATTATTTCTTGAGTATCTTCACCGCAAGCTTCCCTTATAACTCTATATAATAAATCTTGGTCTCTGTATAAAAGACTTGGCGGATCCATACTTTCAGCAGATGTTACAATATTATTCCATTTTTCTAAAAGAATTTCTAAATCTTCTTGAATATCTGCTTCTGTTTGACCTTCAGCTTCTGTTCTTACAATAATTCCGACTCCAACCGGTTTTAAAAGATTAACCAAAGATTTAAGTCTTGCCCTTTCTTTTGAAGATGTAATCTTTTTACTTACGTTAATACCTGCTTCGTTAGGCATAAGTACTAAGAATCTTCCTGGGAGGGATATTTCAGTTGTAACACGAGGACCTTTATGTCCTACTGGTTCTTTTACAACCTGTACAACAAGCTTTTGTTTAGGTTTAAGTTTGTCTTGAAGAGCGCCTTTACCGCCAACATCTTGTGCATGCAAAAATCCCATTTTGTCTGAACCTACATTAACGAATGCTGCTTCAATAGATGGTAAAATATTTTCTACCTGACATAAATATACATCTCCTAATATTATCTCACCTCTATGCACAAAAAATTCCGCAACTTTTCCATTCTCAATAACCGCAGCAATATTATCACGCTCTGCTATAACTATCTTGTTAGCTTGTGTTTCTTTCATCTTCTTAATCCTTTATTATTGCCTCATTCAATATTAATTATTAAATAAGACCTACTGCTCTACTAATCAGCACGAATACTAAACGCACTGTTTGGGTTTCATTTAAGGTATATGAGCAAATTATTTTTAACTTAATCTAAACATCCGTATAGATTATACAAAATCTGCTTTTTTATTTAAACCTTTCTCGTTTTTCTCCGGATTATAAAAAAATCCATAGACAAAACCATAATTCTATAATACAAAAATTTAGTTGATTTGTAAAGTTGATTTTATAATTCTATTTTGGAAACATCAATCAAATCTATAACTGTCATCCCAAATGCTTTTGCAAGTTTTTCCAGAGTGTCAATTGTTGGAGAGGCTATGCCTCTATCAAGATTTCCTATTGTGTTTCTGTTTAAATCTGCATATTCAGCTAACTGTTCTTGTGACCAGTTTCTTTTAATTCTCTCAAATTTAATTCTTAAACATATCTTATTAGTTAAATCGCTATTTGTTTTGCTCATAATGCTTATTATAATATGCTATTGACATATTATTATCAATGTATTAATATATGCAATATGCATATTGTAGTGTGCATTGTGGAGGTTAAAAATGGACAAAAAAATTGAAAATCAAATTAATACAATAGGCGCAAAAATTGATATTATTGAATCAATTAACAACGCTCTTACGGCAAGTCTATGCGGAATAGATAATTTTTCAGAAAAGGATAGCTGCAATTATGCATATTTACTTGAAAGCAAAATCAAAGATTTAAAAATCAGACAAGAAAAGCTTATAAAAGATTTAAAGATATAAAAATTTACCCCCATTTACCCCCATTTACCCCCATTTACCCCACTACATTTCATTGAGTTTTTCGTCTAAAAATCTTATTCTTGTTATCTCAAATATTTGATTGGGGTTTATAAGCTTCATCAAGTCATCAGCACGTAAAGCGGGAATATCCGACCCTTGACCGACTTTAAGATGTATAAATAAACTTTCATTTTCAAATCTGTATGAGCCAATTGATTTCTTAAAGTCAGTTGTTTTCTCTATTCCTTTTTTATTTTTCTTTGTGATAAGTATTTGAGGAGATGAAAGGAGTTTTTCAACTTCTGTTTTGAAGTTTTCGTCAGGCGAAACGTGTTCTGCATTGTTTAATGTTTCGTCCGTGTTATATACCTGTTTTTTATAAGGGGTAATTCTATATTCAGCCCACTGCGCCTCAATATCTACTGCCGCTGCGTATCTTTCAACAGGTTTAATTCCGATTATTTTTGCGCCTTTCGGGAGTTTTGAATTAATTAAATTCATCAAATCAGACTCAGTAATATTGTCATAAATTTCTATATCAACAAGCTCACCTTCGCTTTCTGCAAACAGTGGAAGCGCAATCCCCATTGAAACTTTCATTGTCGGATTAAAGCCAAGAGTGTAAACAATATTTAGACCGGTTCTGGCTAAACATTTATGAAAAGTATTTTGCCAATCTAAATGAGAAAAATACCTTAATAACCCCTTTTTCGTAATCTTCAAACGATATCGATAAACCGGAATATTCGGATCAACGTTTGCTCTTGTCGGATCAACAGGTTTAATATCTAATACGTGTTGAGCCGCTTCTGATGCTTTATATGGTTTAGCCAAAACTTTTTTTGTTTTCAAAGAAGTACATACCCCGCAATTTACACAACCTTGTTCGCATGTTTTTTGGAAGTTGAGCTTACAGCCTACTCCCTCGCTCATTGTAGGAGTGGGGTTAGGGGTGAGGGGATTAAAATCATTTACCTCACCTTGCATCATCGCTATCTCGTATTCTTTTTGCAACCACTCTTTTGAGAGTCCTACGTTTACAAAATCCCAAGGTAACACATCTTCAAGTTCATATTCTTTTTGTGCAAACTTTGCTAAGGTAAAACCGCATTCTTCTGCAGTTTGCGCCCAAACATCTTTATCAAAATATTCTCCCCAAGAATCAAGATAACACCCTTTTTTATAAAGTGCATAAATATAGTTACAAAGAGAAGAATCTCCGCGGGTAAGGACTGCCTCTATTTGTGAAACTGAACTTTCGTGATAATTAATTTTAAGCCCTTTAATATGTTTTGTCTTTTCTTTCAAATATTTTATATGCTCCGAAACTATATTTAAATCCATCTGTCCGCACCATTGAAACGGTGTAAATGGTTTAGGAACAAAAATTGAAACTGTACAAGTAAGTTCTAATCCGTGATTAAGTCCCAATTCTTGTTTTATTTGTTTTGCACGATATTTAATTTTACTCAGCAATTCAGCCATTTCATCCATGTCTTGCATTGTTTCAGTCGGTAAGCCTGCTATAAAGTAAAATTTAACTTTACTCCAACCGTTTTTATACAGGGTTAAAACAGCATCGAGAATTTGATCTTCGGAGATGTTCTTTTTAATTACATTTCTAAGTCTTTGACTTCCTGCTTCAGGTGCAAGAGTCATGCCGGATTTGCGAACTGACTGCATTAAATTTGCAAGTTCAAGATTAAATCCGTCAATACGTTGACTAGGAAGTGACACATTAATTTTACGTTTGTTAAAATCAACGGATAATTCTTTAATAACTTCGTTTATATTTGCGTAATCATTAGATGATAAAGAAAGCAGCGAGTATTCATCATAACCGGTATTTTTAACAAGTTCTTTAGTAATTTTGATAACATCTTCGGCCTCGCGTTCTCTAATTGGAAGTGTAACATGCCCCGGCTGACAAAAGCGGCACATTCTCCCGCAGCCACGCCTAATTTCAATAATCGCCCTATCATGAACGGAGCTTGAAAACGGTATCGGGTAAGCTGTAGAAGCGTTTTCAAGAGTTAGAGGTGCAATCCTTTTTTTTACCCCCGTATTTACCCCTTTGCTCCAACAGCCCTCAATTTTACATAATTCTTGTATTCGCTCTTTTCTTGATTTATCTTTTGTACGTTCAAGTACCTCGCAGACTTCAACCATCATATCTTCGCCGTCACCAATACAGAAAACATCGATAAAATCACTCATTGGAAGAGGATTGAACGCACAAGGCCCGCCAGCAAAAACAATAGGTTCATCTTCTCCTCTGTCAATATTCTTTACATTTATCCCAGACATTTCGAGCATTTTTAAAACAGTTGGATAAGAAAGTTCATACTGAAGAGAAAAACCTATTCCGTCAAACTCTTTTAATGCCCTTTTAGATTCAACTCCGTATAAAAACTCCGGCTTAAAATCAGGTTCAGGAGCATAAGCTCTGTCCGCCAAAAAACGCTCAACTTTGTTAACTCTGTCATAAATAATTCTGACACCGAGATTGCTTATCCCAATCTCGTACTTATCAGGAAAAACAAATGCAAATCTTACGGAAGCACTTTCCCAATTCTTGTTATATGACAAAAACTCTCCACCCACATATTGATAAGGCTTAGTTGCATTGTATAGCGCTTCATGCTGATTTCTAAAAAAACAATTCATATACTTATTTTATCTCAAACAAATATAGAATAATTTTGTCAGATTAATTTTATAATTTATGATATAATTCATGATAGATGATGGAGGTTTTATGAGAAAATTTTTATCTTTAATTATTGTTTTTATGATAGCTTTTTGTAGTATGCCAGCTTTTGCCGGAACACATGGAACAAATGGTAAAGTATCTGCCAGATCAATCGGAGCTGGTGCATTATCGCTTATAATATGGCCCGGAATAGGACAAGCAATTAATGACCAATCATACGAAAAAAATCTAACACATGCTCTTCTTGGTTTAACAGGTATTTTCAGAATTTGGTCTTGCTACGATGCTGTAGTTGACAGACAAGGCGGAGTTTGGAAAAATCGTATATAATATTAATTTTTCATTCTTGAAGAATTATCTGATTCTAATCAATAGTTAGTTCGTGAGTGAACAACAACTTTGATAGGTGTGATTTTATACAGAAAATAAAAGGTCGAGTTGATGACAATTGTCAACCCCGACCTTTGTTTTTTGTTTTTTAATTTTAATTTTGAACAAGCTCACATAAGCTATTTAATGCTGTTACCATCAGACAATTTTTCATTTATGGACATTAACAAATAAGTAATAAAAAATACAAATATAAAACTTACAAGTCCTGCCCATAGAACACCAAGACCTGCCCAGATACCTTGAGTTGTTAAAACTCTAAATGTTGATATGACTAAACCTACTAAAGTTACAATTGCCATAATATCAACCAAAATTCCGCCAAATTTAACAATAAAATTTCTCATAATTTATATTCCTTTTTTTTAATAACCACATTTATTATAATTTTTTATCTTTTTTTATTAATTAGTAAATAGAGTAATTTATATTTAACCTAGAAGTACAGTATTAAATTTTATTTAAATTATTATTATAAAAATATAATGAAAAAAACTTTATTTTTGATAATATTAATTACGGCTATATTTATCATTGCAAATTATGTTTCTCACAGACATTTTATTGCAGTTTTTAACAATTTGCGACCATTTGAGGGGCAAATTAATGTTTATTATAAAGGTGTTAATGTAGGTAAAGCAACAGAGAAAGTTCATAGCAATGATTTATTAAGAACAAATGTAAAAATTACTTTGCGGAACAAAAAATTAAAATTACCTTTAAATACAAAAGCAATATTAAAAAAGAGAATAAAAAATGACCAAGAGATTGATTATATAGAACTAATTTATCCGGAAATACCATCAGAAAAATTTATCCAAGAAAATTCACACATCCATGGATATTCAACTATAGATATAAAAGAATATTTGAAAAACCAAAACCCTGAAGACTTAGATAAAATTAAAAATAATCTTCTTTCTTCATCAGAAAACTTAAATACAACACTTGAAGCCATTGGAGGCTTATTTATTCTTATCCAAGATGTTCTGCAGGAAAACAGAGCAAATTTAAAAGGCTCATCACATAACCTTAAAGAAACATCTCAAAACATAAACAAGCTTACTAAAAAATTAGACAACATAATCATCGAAAAACAGTGGAATAATACATTCAATAATATTGAAAACTCTACCGGCGGACTGCATAATTTTACCAACAACATTAATGATTCGGTGACAGAATTTGATAAAACTGTGCCTAATACATTGCAAAATACAAATGAGATTACAAAGAACTTAAACTCTATAACCTGCGGTATCAGACAAACTTTGAGTAAAAAATTTGGCGGACTCAGACTGTTTTTCGGTAAAGTTATTCAAGAATAATAAGGAATATAAAATTGTGAAAACATCTGCAGCTTTTATTTTTAACACAATTTTTTGTAAACAAATTATAAAATATTTTCTTAAAAATAAAAAATTAAAAATGAACGAAAAAAGAAAAATGTTAAACGGAGAGTTCTATCAAGCAGGCTTGGATTTAAAACTTTTTTCAGAAAGGCAACATTGTAAAAATCTTTGTCATCAACTAAACAACACATCACCGCTTTTTATGCGTATGAGAAATATTTTACTAAAAAAAATTCTTGGAAAAATCGGCAAATCTTTTCTTATTGAGCAGCCTTTTATGTGCGATTACGGATACAATATTGAAATCGGTGAAAACTTCTGCTCTAACCATAATTTGCTTATTCTCGATTCTGCTAAAGTCAAAATAGGAGATAACGTACTTATCGGACCAAATTGCAGTCTTTACACCTCTACACATCCTATTAACTATAAAGAACGAGAACTTGGGACAGAGCTTGCAAAACCCATAAATATAGGTAACAATGTTTGGCTGGGAGGTAATGTGATAGTTTTAGCAGGTGTAACAATTGGTGAAAATTCAGTCATTGGCGCAGGAAGTGTTGTTTCTAAAGACATCCCGCCTAATACCGTAGCAGTCGGGAATCCTTGCAGAGTAATTAAGAATATAAATGATTAGATAGCAAGAGTACGTTTTAACGCACGAATAAAATTTAAAATATTATTGTCCTCCATTGAAATGCACACTACAAACTACATAACTTTCTAAAATAGGTCGGGTTTTAACCCGACAAATATTTTATAAGTTTTTGACGGATTAATACACGTCATTTTTCTAAATATTAACTTTTACATGTATAATCAAATGATTATTATTTTTTACCAATATTAGAGTACACTTTTTTTGCCATATCCTTACCTAATATTTTATTAAAACCTTTAAGAAAATCAAAATTTAACGCTAAAGTTTCTCTAAGAACAATCTCACTACATTCACTAACTCCACGTTTTTTTGCATCTATTGCTGCCATCATACCTCTATTTTGTTCCAAAATTCTATCTTCATTAGACATCTTTGATAATCGATTTTTTATTTGACCGAAAAATTTGTTTTTTCCACCTTTAAATGCTGTTGCACTTTGTTGCTCAGTTAAACTATTTTGAATATTTAGTGACATAAATTGTCCTTTCTGCCTATTTAGGCGATTTTCTACACTTGTAATGGTAGTAAGTTTTGTAAAGATTAGAAATTGACTAAAAATTTTAAAATATTTACAATTCTTAATAATAATTTTCCATTTTCAACTTTCCATTTTCCACTTTCAATTTTCCACTAAAAAAGACAATTACTTAATCCTAAGCAATTGTCTTTT
>CAJOOM010000017.1 GCA_905236775.1 Candidatus Gastranaerophilales bacterium | reverse complement strand
TTAATTTTCAAGCTTCAGCGGAATCGGTAGTGCGTCTACCTTACCTCTCCTCGAACGATACTTAATCGTTCTCGTCGGCAGACCTCCACTGGAGCACGGATTTTTTTATTTAATTTTCACATAACCTTAACAAGTCACCAAATTATAGTAATATAAATATTTTTTTAAGTCAAATCTATTATGGAAATTTATAATACGTGTATTACAAATATTATTAATTATTAATTATTAATATTTAATACCTTCTATAACTTCCAAAAAACAATTTGATAATACCTGTAATCAGTTTAAGCAAATTTTCTATTGGTCTATTTGTGATTGCAAAGCATAAAAAAAACAGAGTTATTATAAAGAAGATTGCTCTATTACTATTTACTTTTTCCATAACAAACGTTTGCTTCGGATTTTCTATATAACTTTGAAAACGATTTATATCACCATTCATCATTGACTGTCTTTGTTCATATGTTTCTGATTTAAAAGAATAGAAATTCTTTGTACCGAAAGGATCAGTATTCAAGCCGCCACCATATATATTAACAAAGCCGGAATTTCTTCCATAAGTGCTATAAAATCTAAGTTTTGCGCTACTATTAACATAGAAATCGCCTGTCTGCTTAAAATTATACACATATCTATATTCAACACGACAAAAATAATTTTCATCACATGTCATTTTTGCAGAATTAGGATTAAAACCGGAAAATATAAACATTGCAGCTATATAAACTATAATAATTCCCACAACTTGCCAAATATAACTGCGTTTATCAATTTCTTCCATTTACATTCCCCTAGTATCTGCCTACTTGATTTCTTCCGTGTTCTTTCGCGTAATACAACCCTTTATCAGCCCATGCTATCAAATCTTGCGGAGTTTGAGCATTCTCAGGAAAAGTTGAAACTCCCAAACTGATTGTAACCGTTTCAGTATCCACCGGTGTTATATGGAATGGTTTTTCGGAAACAGAATGACAAATTCTGTTTGCAAGCTGCAATGCTTCTTCGGCTTTTGTATTAGGTAAAATTATACTCATCTCTTCGCCGCCATATCTGCATACAAAATCAGTCGTTCTTGAATTTTTCTTCAATGTTTGAGCAACCTGTCTTAATACAGCATCTCCTGCTTGATGCCCGTATGTGTCATTAAACTTTTTAAAGAAATCAATGTCACAAATTATCAAAGATAAAGCTTGATTATATCTTCGTGCAATATCTAATTGCTGCTTTAGAGTGTCTTGAAAATATCTGTGATTGTACAATTCCGTTAAACCGTCTATTGTTGCAAGTTTATATTGATACTCAAAATCTCTTGATTTCATAAGATATTTTGCCAAAAGTGCTAAAATATATGCAGCCACTATCGCTAATGTCGGCAAAATAACCGGTATCCATAAATTGTACTTTTCTAGCGCATAGTACGATATAAACCAATATGCAATACTAAACAAAATGGTAGATAATGTTGCAATGAGAGTAGATGTTGAAAACATTACTATTGTACCTATCAAGACTATAACACATAGAGTTATAAATATATCAAAACCAATATTCGTTTTTTGAACAAAGTTGTTATCCAGCATATTATTTAGTGTAGTTGCTTGAACATATACACCGGGGTACTCTTTATTTATCGGAACACTTTTTATATCATAAAGTGCCTCTGCTGTTGTTCCTATAAATACAAATTTATCTCTGTACTCATTTGTACTTTTTCTGTTAGATGTTGCATCTTTCCATACCTTATAGAACGAATTGCCATTTTTTTCTTTAAATTTATAATACCAATTTAATATTGCAAATCCGTCTTTTGTAAGAGGAATTTTCGTATCTGATACAACAAGTTTTCTGTTTTTATCTACATAAAATTGATTTTTATTTTTTGATTGCAAATAATCTGCACCAACTTGAAAACCTAAATACGGATAAAATTCATTTTTGTATTTCATTACCGGAGGTACTTTTCTAAGTATACCATCAGCATCTCTAAGAACATTTAAAGAGCTTACATTAACTGTTTCACTATCAAGTAATTCTTGCATTATAGGTCTGCAATTAATATAGTCAAGGAAATTAACAGATGATGTATTATTGACATTTACCTTTAATTTTTTAGGTAAATCAATTGGGGTTCTTATATTACTTTTTACCGGATCAAAATTAATACCAACATAAATATTATCGTACTTATTCAATGTTTCTATAAAATATTTGTCTGAATTATTTTCGGACTTAATCGATTTTAAAAACATTAAATCAAATATTATAGCTCTTGGTTTATCTTTTTCCAAATAATTAACTACGTCTGCATATATACTTCTTGGAGCCGGCCATTCACCGAATTTTTCCCATAAAATTTCTACTGTCGGACGAT
The DNA here is from genome assembly GCA_905236775.1 of Candidatus Gastranaerophilales bacterium. GTDB lineage: Bacteria > Cyanobacteriota > Vampirovibrionia > Gastranaerophilales > Gastranaerophilaceae > CAG-196. Next base: position 7,165 of record CAJOOM010000017.1, on the reverse strand, counting down.
CTATCTCTAATACTACAATTTTTTCACTTGGTTCTCTTTGCGCTTTGATAATTTGTAATGCCTGCCTATAATCAAATGTTCTGTTTTCTGCCGTTTCAAAAAATGATATGAAAACTTTTTTTAATGAATGCTCATTATTCACATCTTTAACATTCAGTACAAATACAAAAATAGAGCAAATCAACAAAATAGTTAAAACAAGCAAAATATATGTTCCAAATATAAACCATCTTGTTTTTGTAAGATTATTTTTCACGTAAGTCTCCTTCTTAAATTGAAAATTGAAAATGTAAAATTGAAAATTATTTTAAATATACGCAAGTTTACGTTTGATTTAAATTGAATACATTTATGAGTATGAGCAAACTTAACAATTTTCAATTTTCAATTTCCCATTTTTTATTTCTATTTGATTTACACCAGTAAATGACTTTTTAAGCAACAGATTATTATTTTTCAACATCTCTGTTGTATAAAAAAGTTCTAAGGGGTTAACTAGGTATTTCAATAAGCATTCTTCATGTAAATTCATATTAATCACATCGTCAAAAATTGACTTTTCTTTAATCTTTATTAAAAATCTAATGCAAACGGATGATTTTTATATCAAACAATCAAGAAATGTCAACAACTATCCGATAAGTATAATAAATAAAATGAAAGGTTAAAAATGATTAACGGATTTACACCAAACTACAATTTAGAAGCAAGAATTCAGCACACCAAACTGGACGGTTTTGCAGGTATGCCGGCTGCCAGAATGAATAGAGTTGAAGAACCCGCAGGAGCTGATTTTAAAAGTGTCATGTCAGGACTTGTAGACGGAATGAATCAAACAATGAATGCTCCGGATAATTTAATGAAAGATGTCATGATGGGCAACGAAAATGTTGATATCCACGATGTAATGGTTGCCATGTCAAAAGCGGAATTATCTGTTAACATAGCAACAACAGCAGTAGGTAAAGTAGTTCAGGCATATGACAGAATAATGCAAATTCAAATATAGACTTCTAATTCTTAGGATAAAAGTGTATAATGAAGACGGAGAGGTTTATAAAATAAACATCAAGGTTTTCAGACTTTAATAAGGGCAGGTTTATGGAACAATTAAAACAATTACTTCAAAATAAAGCAATTTTAATCGGTATAATAGTTACCGTTGCGCTCGCAATACTATTTACCATCATATTTGGTGTAATAAATGCTAATAAATCACAAGGAGATGCTCAGCCGGCAGATAATATAAAAATTCAAGAGGATGTCGACTTATTAACTACTGATAATCTTGGTAAAGCTCTTGAAATACAAGCTCTTTTAACAAAACACGGAATAAGTGCAGCAAGGATTCCGGACGGAACTAAATCAAAGTTAGTTTTAAGCAAAAAAGGATGTTCTTTAGCGAAGAAGAACTCTTGCACGATAAAAGAACGCGATATTGCAATCATGGTTATTGTAGAAAGCGGACTTTACGATCAAAATGTAGGTTTGGAAATATTTGATAAAGGAGATTTTACTTCAACAAAAGAAGATAAAAAAATACGTCTGGTAAGAGCTATGAATGGTGAGCTTGCAAGATTAATAAAACGTATAGACGGAATACAAGATGCATCTGTATTTATATCCATTCCGGAGCAAACTATGTTTTCCGCAAATCAAAAACCTGTAACAGCAACTGTACAACTTACTGTTTCTGTTGGACAAATGCTGAGTCAAAGTACAATAAAAGCTGTTTCTAATCTGGTTTTAGGAGCAGTCGGAAAAGACCTTACTGCTGACCATATTTCAATATCAGATACTAATGGGCATGTCTACAACAGTGTAATTGATGCATCTTCAGAAATGCTGGAAAAACTTCAAGAAAATGATAAATATATGCAAGAAAAAGTTCAAGCCCAATTGAACAAATTAATCGGCGGCGGAAAATATGTTGTAACTGTTTCAACATTCCTAAAACAAGCACCAGTTGAAAAATTTACAATCGCCTATGACCCATCTTCGAAAACTGCAATTTCTGAACAAACTTTTTCAGAAGGTTTAGGAGATAAAACTACCGATTCAAACAGCGGTACAAATGCAGTAAGTGTTTATTTGCCGAGCAGTTTACCAGGCGGAACATCAAATTCATCTCAAAACAGAAGCTATGAACGTTCAGCAAAAGAAACTCAATACGGTGTAACAAAAGTTCAAACAAATGAATATATGTCTCCGGGTACTATTGAAGAAATATCAATTGCTGTTACATTGGAAAAAGATTCTCTTCCTGTAGAACTTACGGTAGAAGAGCTAAAAGATTTAGTTGCACGTGCTGCCAGCCCTAAAGCGAAGGCTGACAATGTGACAATAGCATTTGCTGACACAGTTGATCCGTTTATAGCTTCAGACAAGAACGTTAAGGCACCTATAAAGGCATCGCACGGAAATCCATGGTGGCTTGCAATTGCTCTAATATTCTTTGGACTTCTTTTCGGACTAAAATTATTAACGAACAAAATTAAAAGAGCAAAAGAAATGCAAGATGAAGAATTAGAAAGATTAAAAGAACAAAACGAAATGCAAGAAAAACAATTAAAAGATTTAAGTGTAAATGCAGCAAATTTAATTCAAAAACAAACTCAATTACAACAAGGTTTGATTGAGCAACAAAACAGACCAAATGTTGCTCCGACATCGGCAGCAGAGATAAGAGAAGCTCTCCGTGATTTAAAACGTGAAATTGATGGTGTTGATGATGTTGATGCAGGAGATAGAATTAAAAGCTGGATAGAGGGGTAATTAAATACAAAAAAGAATCTTATAAACACCTCCATAGCTTTAATTTTATCAAAATAAGTTTTATAATATAGATATACAACGACAAAGAAAGGATAAATGCGAATAAAAAATAGGAGAAAAAGCAATAAGTTAAAAATCACTTATCAACTTATTCACTTATTCACTTATTCACTTTCAAACAATGGCAATCGAAGGATTTGATTATAAAGAATTTGCGGCAAATATGACGGAACAAGCAAAACAACTTGTTCCGCAAGATTTGACTGCAGAAAATCAACAATACATTGTCGATACCTTGAGTAATTTTACATTACTTGCGGGAGAAGCTCTTTATAATGATGAAAACCTGAAATTAACAGCTGAACAGGCAGTTTTTATTACTCAAGTTATTGCAGAATGGTCTTATCACAAATCCATAGATTTAATCCGCTCAGGACTTCAAAAAATGTATTGGGACAGCATAATGCAAAAAATTGCATTTACAATTTTTGAAGTTGCAAAACAAGCGATTATACGTGAAATTCCGCAAGATCAACTACTTCCGGCAATAGAACATCACGTACAAAAAGTTTATAATAAATGTATCGAAGACTTGCAAAACAGAGGCATGATATCTGAAAAGGTAAAAGAAAATGCCGAAAACCAATCAAATATAGATGCCATGGCAAGAAAGGCTGCTGAGGAAGCTAATAAAGCGAAAGAAGCTACATATACCGAAGCGGACGAAAAACGTAAAGAAATTCAAAAGAAAAGAGAAGAAGCTCGTAAGAAAAGAAAAGAAGAACGAGAAGCAGAACGTGCCGGCACCGGATATATTAGCAAGCGGCAAATGAAACTTATGGCTCTAGCTATGATACTAAAAATTTTATCACCGGACAAAATAAAAGTAATTCTGGACAAACTCGAAAAAGACGATGTTGCAAATATCATCGCTTATATGGATATAGTTAACTTAGAATCTCAAATAGACAGTGATATATTAATGGAATGTCTTAAGGAAATTAAAAAGATATTGCCTTCTAAGAGAGTTTTGACACAAGAAAACATTATGGGAGATTTACTAAGACTTTATAAAGCAAATTCTCGTGATATTGTAGAAAAAGCTATAAGGAATGAACGACCTCTTGTTAAGAGATTTATTGCACAAGCATATGACGGTGAATATTCGGGACTTCCGATAAAAGTTGCAGGAATTGTTGCACAACACGTCGAAGATAGTATATAATAATTGTTGTAAATCATGATTATTAAAAGAAATAAGATAAAACAATGGGAGGAAAAGAATACCAAAAAAGGGCAGGTTAAGGCAACTGAACCTGAAATTTATAATGCGAAAGACGACAATGTAATTGCAGATATGAATTTTGATGAAGAACAAGATCAAAATGATATAACTCCCATAGAACAAGCTTTGCCGCCTAAACCTGAAGTTGACTTATTTAATATAGAGAATATAGATTTTACCCAACGGCAAGAACGTCGACGCGGCACCAGAAGAAGAGGGTATAGACGTATTGATGACAGAAATCTTGTATCGCGTGCTCAAGAAGAAGCTGAGAATATAAAAAAATCAGCTTTTGAAGAGGGCTATGCGAAAGGTTTGGAAAATGCACAAAACGATATTGCCGTTTTTAAAGAAAACCTAAAAGTATTTATGGGTTCAACTAAAGAAGTATTTGAATATATAGCTCCGGATATATTGGAAATAAGTGTATATATAGCAAAAAAAATTATTCAAAAAGAACTTGAAACAAATCCGCAAGTCATTTTGGATATAATTATTGATGTATTAAGAAAAAGTTGCAAGAACGAACCAAAAGTAACTGTAAAAGTAAATCCACAGTTAGTTCCGTTTTTAAAGGATTCTATTCCAAATGTTACATATGAATATGGCATAGAAACAAAAATAAATGTTCTTGCAGATCAATCACTTGAGGCAGATAATTGTATACTACAAACAAACAACGGCATAATAGATGCCTCTATTGACACACAAATGGAAATCATTAAAAAAGCATTAGAAGTTATTTAACAGAAAGGAGGGAAGTTAATAAGAATAAAGTTAATAAGTTAATAAGATTTTGTTTTAAAATGTCTTATTCACTTATTCACTTATTTACTTATTCACTTTTTCAATGGCTGGCGAACAACAACAAAGTAAACCTATATCAGAAATAGCTTTGGCACTCTTTGTAATGATTTTGATATTAATTCTCATTATGGAGATGCCGACTTGGGTTATCAACTTTTCCATTTCGCTGAATATTACATTGGGAATTGTTCTCTTAATGATATCTTTGTATGTGCAAAAGCCGTTAGAGCTTGCGGCATTTCCTTCCATAATTCTTATCGGCACAATGTTTCGACTGTGTCTTTCAATAGCATCTACACGTCTTATCTTAGCCAAAGGTGAAGCAGGCGAAGTTATTGATGCATTCGGCCATTTCGTTACAGGCGGAAACATGGTTGTTGGTGGTGTTATTTTCCTTATTATTACGGTAGTTCAGTTTATGGTTATTACAAAAGGTGCTGAACGTATTGCAGAAGTTGCAGCCAGATTCGCATTAGATGCCATGCCCGGTAAACAAATGACTATTGATGCCGATTTTAATGCCGGTTTAATATCTCCTGAAGAAGCTGTTAAGCGAAGAGAAGATTTGCAACGTGAATCGAGTTTATTTGGTTCTATGGATGGTTCTATGAAGTTTGTAAAAGGTGATACTATGGCAGGTATCATCATCACATTAATTAACATAATAGGCGGATTAGTAATCGGATGTCTTATGAATCAAATGCCGGTTGCAGATGCTGTTAGTAAGTATACTATCTTAACTATAGGTGATGGTCTGGCATCTCAGCTTCCATCACTTTTAATGTCAATTGCAGCAGGTATCGTAATGACCAGAGCATCGGGCGGTAACATGTCATTAGGCGGAGACTTGACTTCACAGATAATGTCTAAACCATATTCTCTATTCTTTGCTGCATTATTTCTGGGCTTAATTACTATAACTTCTCCTATAACAGGATTGCCATTTTTACCTTTCTTAATGTTTACAATTGCTTTAGCTCTTGCCGGATTCTCTGTTCTGGTTAACGCAGATGTTCAATCTCAATTGGGACAATTGGAAAGTGTACGTCAAAATATGCAGGATTTGGTTAACCCGAATAAGATGTACGAAAGACTTGGTGTTGATGTATTGAGTTTGCAGGTTGGTGCCGGACTTTTGGTTATTGCTGACCCCGATCAAGATGGTCAATTGCTCGCCAAGATAGCTGCTTTACGTCAAAGAGTTACTGATGAATTAGGATACATTTTACCAAACATTCGTATTATGGACTCTTCTGCCCTTGAAGCGAATGAATACGTTATCTCTATCAGAAATAACGTTGTTGCATCAGGTTATGTATACCCCGGAAGGTACATGGTTATTGCAGATCAGTGGGATTCTGTTAAGAAAACAATTCCTGACGATGCGATTGTTGGTGTCGATCCGACATATCAAACTCAAGCATATTGGATTAACCAAAATGATGCAAGAGAAGCAAAAAATGTTACAGCAGTTGATGCGACGGATGTTCTTGTAACTCACTTGCAAGAATGCGTCCGTAAGCACGTAGACGAAGTTATGACAAAAACAGATGTTCTTAAACTGATGGAACTTGTTCGTTCTCAAGACCCAACGTTAGTTAATGACCTTGTTCCGGCTATTATTTCAACGTCAGATTTACGTAAAATATTTGTTAATTTAATTAGAGAAAAAGTTTCTATTAAAGATATTATATTTGTATTTGAACGACTCTGCGATTATGCAAGATTTTCAAAAGAACCTGATATTTTATCTGAAAGACTCCGTGCGGCATTAGGTCGTCAAATATGTTTAAGCAACGTAGATAAAGAACACGTTTTATATGCCCTGACACTTTCTCCAGAATGGGAAAAAACTCTGGATGACAGTTGTCAAAGAACTGAACTTGGTACTATGTTTCTTTTAAATCCTATGCAAGTTCAAGATTTAATTGAAACTACAGCCATGACTTTAATGCGCGCGCACCAGCAAATCGGACAACAACCAGTAATTTTATGTTCTCCGAGAATACGTTTACCTTTGTATCAATTGTTAGAAAGACATATTCCGACAATTGTTGTAATCTCTTACTCAGAACTTATTACGGATATTAAAGTAGAAGCTGTAGATACAATAGGTGAAGGCGGCGGATATTAATCTTTATTATTAGGATTAATTTCACCACTTATAAAAAAAACTTCTTGATTTAAACCATTGTTTTTACTACGATATACATGTTAAGAGAAAGTTTTACTAATAAGAAGGAGTAAAAATTATGGTAAACGTAGCAATTAACGGATTCGGAAGAATCGGTAGAAACA
>CAJOOM010000016.1 GCA_905236775.1 Candidatus Gastranaerophilales bacterium | reverse complement strand
CCGAAACGAACAAGTGCTTTAGCACAGTGAGTGACAGGCTTGAGCAGGAGGAAATCCAAGACAAAATTTTAATTTTTCCGCAAGCTCACTGATAAATATTAAAACTCATGTTATAATAGATATATGCAAGACGGCAAATCAAAAGCAATGCGCAGACTATCAAACGCACTTAATGCCAATGATATGAAATCTGCAAAAAAAATAATCGAAACAGACGTTAAACGTTATTTACCAAAGTATGAATATTATTTCTACTTAGGTTTAATTTCTGATGATTATAATGAAAAACTTGATTATTATAATAAAGCAATAGAAGTTAATGCTGATTTTTGTGATGCGTATATAAATAGAGGTCTTGTAAAAAATGAATTAAAAGATTATGATGGTTCGATTCAAGATTATGATAAAGCAATAGAGCTTGATTCAAAATGTTCTCTTGCATACAACAATAGAGGATATACAAAGTATAAAAAAGGGGACTTTGAAGGCGCATTAAAAGATTACAATAAAGCTATCCTTTTGAATCCTAAATTAAATATCGCAATTGACAACAAGGCAAAATTACTTTCAGAAGTTTGTCTGCCTGATGATGCTGAATTTAGTGAAAAATTTTATTTAAGTCTTGGCATTCAAGAAATTAATAAAGGAAATTTTCTTGAGGGAATAAAAAACATTAATGAATCAATAAAATATAATGATAAATCAGCAATTGCTTACTTTTATAAAGCGATTGGATATCACAATTTAAATAATGTTGATTTAGCATACGATAATTATACAAAAGCTATTGAATTAGATAAAAAAATGACAGATGCTTATTTTAACCGCGGACAGCTTATTTTAAAGGACAACCCTAAACAAGCATTAGACGATTTTGTAACCGCTGTTGCTTTAGATTCAAAATTTATTGATGCATATTATGCAATCGCTTCTATTCAAAAAAATCTTGGACATTATGAAGATGCAATTAAAAACTTAGATAAAATTATAGAACTTGAGCCAATGGCAGTAAACGCAAAGGCTCTTAAAAAACTTATTCTAACTAAATATTTAAAACCCTAAAAACCGATTGATTTTCTTGTTGCTTTTGTTTTGTAGTTATCTTCTTTGTCTTTTTTGTTTTGGCTTTCAGGCTTGGCAATAATTTCTTCAAAGTCTTTAAGCTCAATATCACGTACATTATAAAAATCAATTTGAGCCTTTTCGCGGGCTTCTGTTACAAAATCTTCAAGCGCTCTTGTAGAAAAATTATCAGTAATTTTTGCTATCTTATTAAGAGCCACGTCATCTGCCGCAAGTTTTTTACCATTATCAGTCTCTTCAAGTTTCATCTTGAAGAATGCTTTTCTTCCCTCTTCGTCAAGATAGCCGACATAAATCTGATTCCGCAAACGACTGGAAAGAGCTTTGTCTATTTTATTAAAATTATTAGTTGATGCCATAACAATTATATTATTCTTTGGTGCATCTTGAATTCTTTTGAATACAATTCCCAATTCTTTATTGCTGCTATCCCTTGCACTTGAGTCATCTCTGGAACTTAATATTGTGTCAATATCATCAATGAACAAAATTACAGGCTTTTCTTCCTTTGCAATTGAGGCTGCATAATCAAAAATACATGCCAAGTTAAGCCCCGGACCGCCAACATATATTGAATCAAAATTGTCTCGTGTTATTTCTAATAAAGGAAGTCCCGTTTCAACAGCTAAACGTTCTACTATTGTTGTCTTACCTGTTCCAGGAGGTCCGTAGAACAATATTCCATTTGGTCTTTTTATTCCATAGTGTTCTTCATTATATTTTGCCTGTACCGGATCTTTAAGAGGTGTAATTATTTTTTTCGTTAAGATATCTTTTAATTCTTGCATTCCGCCAAGAGAGGCAAAACCCATTTTTTCAATATCAGTTTTTGGAACATAAATAGGAGCTTTCTCCTTTCCTATTTTAATTCTATCCTCAAGTGACATAGATAAATCGTTTGCTGTACTTGAATCTAGTTCAGCATCGTCCGCATTATCGCTTTCTTCATAGCCTTCTATATATTCTTGCCTTATTGCATCGGTTAGACCGGATAAATCTAACCGAGTATTTGGCAAAACATCCTGCAATGCTGACTGCAAAACATTTGCCATGTATTCTGCCTGATCTTGTTTTGCATGCTCATTCAAAGTATCAGCTATACTACACATCCAATCCGGAGGGGTTTGCTCTGAATCAATCATTTTTTTCATTTCTTCTGAATATGATGCAAGTTCTTGTTCTCTATAATTTGTCTCGGGAAATAGTAAGTTAATCATATCCGTTATAAGAACTTTTACCGGAACAAAAGAGGCTAAAAGTAGTCCTACAAGCTGTTTTTTATTATTCTTTTCAGCAGTTCTTAAATCTGTTTCCGCTTTATTAGTTGCTTCGATAATATTTTTTAGATAACTATTAAAAGCTTTGTTTCTCTTTGAATTTTCTAATGTTTTTATAAGTTCTGCGTTTACAACCGGATTATATCCGAATTTTACATTATTTTTAACTGACATTCCTTGAATTTTTTGTACTTGCATTGATTTTTAATTCCCATCATTTATATTTGTCGTGTATATATTTATATAACCTCATAAAAAAAATTTTTGCTGTTTTTATTAATTCAAATTTACAATCGTTTACAATTTAAGCAATTTTTTTAGCAAAAAAAACTTTATATATATAAGGGAATTATATAAGGATGTTTAAAGATGGTATCAGCAGCAACTACAGCAACTACTACAGCAGCAACTACTAACTCGCTATTTAACACTGTTAAAAAAGCAAAAGGAATAAAAGCCCTCGGACTTTGTGGCGCAATATCAGCCTGCATGAGCATATTTGATTTTATGGAAGTACCAAGTGCGTTTTCTATAAAAAACGATTATGAAGGCAAGCCGATTGAGGGAACAAACTACGAAGCCGGAATAAAGGAAACTCTATGGAGTGGTGTAAAATGCGCTTCTGCATTCACTATTCCTTGGCTAATAGGAACATTAGCAGCACCTTTCGCACCTGTAGCAGCAACTATTGCTACAGCGGTAAAATATGCAGCTCCTTTAATCAGTTATCCAATTCTTGAAAAAATACGACCACACGAAAAAGAAGTAATAGAAAAAATTTGCCAAGCAAAAGCCAATAATCCGGACAACATACCGGCTAGTGCAGGCACTGAATTATATGCCACAGCTTAAAATAATTCGATTTTGATATAAGTATAATTTATTTCCTCCTTTCTTATTATGTTACTTAAAAAGCTCTGTATCAGTTGTTAACTGAATACAGAGCTTTTTATTTGAACGGTTTTACTATTTATATCTTTTTAAATACTAACGTTGCGTTATGTCCGCCAAAACCAAAATTATTTGACAAAGCTGCGTTAATCTCTGCTTTGCGAGCTTTATGAGGAATATAATCCAAATTAGCAACATGTTCATCTTGATTATCAAGATTTATAGTAGGCGGAACAACACCGTCAGTTATTGTTTTTACACAAACAATAGCCTCAACTGCACCTGTAGCACCAAGCATGTGTCCATGCATACTCTTTGTTGAACTTACAAGCAGGTGAGGATTTTGCTCTTTGTCTCCAAAAATCTTTGCAATAGCTTGAGATTCAGCAATGTCACCAAGACCTGTGCTTGTTCCATGCGGATTTATGTAATCAATTTCATTTGACTGCATGCCGGCATCAGCAAGTGCAAATTCCATAGCTTTTAATGCACCATTACCTTCCGGATCAGGAGCAACAATGTCGTGTGCATCTGCTGTTTGACCGTATCCAACTAATTCTGCATATATATGCGCTCCGCGTTTTTTAGCAAGTTCATACTCTTCAAGAACTAAAACAGCAGCTCCCTCACCCATAACAAAACCATCACGATCCTTGTCATAAGGTCTTGAAGCTTTTTGAGGCTCATCATTTCTTTTTGATAAAGCTCTGCAAGAAGTAAAAGCTCCAATACCTAACGTTGTAATTGTAGCTTCACAGCCTCCTGCAATCATTACATCCGCATCTCCGTATTGTATAGAACGGAATGCATCTCCAATAGAATGTGTACCGGTTGCACATGCTGAAACAACAGCCTTATTTACACCTTTATATCCGTGTTTTATTGAAATTCTGCCTGATGCCATGTCTACAATTAGCATTGGTACAGTAAATGGAGAGCCTTTTGTCGGGCCTTTTTCTATCATCGCAATATGATTTATCTCAAATGTCTTAAAACCTCCGGCTGCGGAACTGACAATTACACCAATTCTATAAGGGTCAATGTTTGCTTCATCTATACCCGAATCTGCAATTGCTTCATCTGCTGCAACTACAGCAAATTGAGTATATCTATCCATTCTTTTAGCTTCTTTAGGGTTCATATAGTCATCAGGGTTAAAATCTCTATCCTTTATTTCACCGGCAATTGTTACAGTATGACCTTCAAGCGGCATTTGTTCTATTCTGGTAATACCACTTTTTCCTTCTACCATTGAATTCCAAAAATTTTTTACACCTATACCACAAGGAGTTACTGCTCCCATGCCGGTAATTACTACTCTTCTTTTTGTCATATTTATATTTCCTTGTGAATCGCGACTCGTGAATCGTGAATCGAATTATATAATATTACTATAAACCATGAATCACGACTCACGAATCACGATTCACGAAATAATTAAAAGCGAGTGAAAGTGTTGCACCTCCACTCGTTTTAAAGTCTTTATACTCGTATAATCAATTATGAGTGAGCTTCGATGTAGTTAACTGCATCTTGAACAGTTTGAATTTTTTCAGCTTCTTCATCAGGAATTTCACAACCAAATTCTTCTTCAAAAGCCATAACTAAT
>CAJOOM010000015.1 GCA_905236775.1 Candidatus Gastranaerophilales bacterium | reverse complement strand
CGCACACGACCTGAGTTTCACACACTTTAGGTCGTGTTTGAAAAAGTTCGAAAAATTGTCATTTTTCGACTTTTTCCGCACACTCAATGGAGCTGAAAAACCCGAAAAAAAATAAAAAATTAAAAAGGAATATAACGAATTAGTATGTAACTTTCTCTATATCATTATAATCTTGTGGAGTGCTATATTTTTCTGTATTAGATATTCGCCATTTACCGGTAACTTGTGTAGAAGTTCTTTGTGTTCCTTGAGGAAATTTTAATATTTCACGTCCTTGATATGAACGAATCACAGGTGCTATATATTGAATTGCGTGTGGAGTATAGTTTGCAGGATTTGCGCCTGTATGTACATTCGTTATTTTACCGTATTGGTCTACGTTAAATGAAAATTGGAACAAAACACCATTTGGAATATCCGGTAACTTTGTATCGCGCATAATTTGATTCGTTAAATTAGAACGCCATTTGTTCCATGCAATATTTTCTTCCTGTTGCGTTAAGACTTTAGGAGCCGTAACAATTTCTTCATTCCTTGCAGAAGATAGTTTTGGTGATGGATTTGATGTAATCTTCTGCTCAACTTTTTGTGGGGTAACTTTTACAACTTCTTTTACTACAGGTTTTTGAACAGTTGTTGTAACTGGTTTTTGAACTGTTTTAACTTGATTTTTTATAGCAGCTTGGTTTACCGTTGTTGTTTGTTTCGGTCTGGTTACAGTTTGTGTTTTAACAGCTGGTGTTTGAGTTTTGTATGTTGTTACTTTTGGTTCGACCTTCTTTTCAACAACAGTTGTTTTTTGAATAGGTTGAGAGGGCATCTCCATTACAGGAATGTCTTTTGTTTCCGTTTTAACCTCTTGTTCAGAAACAAGAGTATAAGCTGAATCATAGACTATAACATTTTTGTGCAAATCGGGTTTGATTACACAAATCGAAACCGTTGCAATTATAAGAAGTATTAATAATATTGTAAGAAGTTGTTTCATCTTTACCCCTCATATTTACCCCTCAGCTTTACCCCTAATATTTACCCCTCACCTTAACCCTCTCCGCAAGGGGCGTGGAAAAAGCTTTTAAATACTTTCACTAGCTTTTAATTTTAGCAAATCTGATTATTACAAAATATTTAGCCCAATCTGTCAATCTTTGCTACAATCTCATCGCAAGCATATGTTTCAAATTGAGTAGAACTCAACATAAATGTTTCTGCAATTAATAGAGCAGTCGGGACGAGCGCAGCGAGTCCGCTCAAAAGCATTCCACCCAAGTCACCGCCCATTTCGCCCATAAAGTATGATGCGTTCATTGTAAATTCTATACCTATAATAATACATCCGATTAAGAATGAACGGCGCATTTCTTTATTAAGTTTATTAACCCCTTCTATACCGTATATCTCAACTCCGTGCTGAAGATAGTTACTAAAGCCGTCATTCTTTAATACGTTTGAACCTGCTATTTTTTTACCATTCAAAAATCCGTTTGCAAATGCAAAAAATGCAAAAATGATTAAGAAAGTTGCAAGAACAAGGAATACAGGACTTAATCTTAAACCTGAGATTCTGACCCATCCGGCAGCTTCTGGAAAACACATTGCTAAAGTATTAGAAACACCGTAAGCCAAAAATGGAGCTGTAATAAATCCTAATGCTATTTCTCCCAGTGATTTAATCTGTAGCATAAATTGTTTGTCTTTTATATTTCTAATTTTTGCAGGACTTAATGTATTTGTATACCTTTCAATCCATTGTTGATATTCTTTTATAACGTGCTCAAAATCTTCTCTGTATTCAATTGAATCTAATTCCTGTTTCATCTCTACACTTGAATTTTTGTAATATCCGCAAGCCATTGCGAGTGTAAATGCAGTTCCTACAAAGAACAACGAGATTAAAACCGCAAACAGCGGGAATGTTTTTGGAGCAATATAATACAACACATTAATTAAATATATTGCAGAATAAAAAATTAAAGAAGATATTACCATAACTCCTTCGGCTAGTTTTGATGTAGTAGAATCATTACCAAGTCTATTTTGAAGATAATTATAAACACCCTGCTTAAGAACTAAACCAACTCCATATATAATTGCGGCATATACAAATATAAGTTTCATATTTGTAGGCATTTGAATAACAGAACCGGCATCTTTTAGCGGTAATCCTGTTAAGTAGTTAGAAACACCAAATGCACAAACGAGTGACGCAAAGAATAAAGCTATATGCAAGAAAATCCCGCCCTTAGAATTTTGTGAGATTTTTCTTTTTAAGTCATTAATTCTTGCCCCAACTTCTTTTATAATACTAACTCTCGCACTCTCAATTTCAGCTTTTCTTTTTTCTACCATTATTTTAGCAGCTGCATTTATATCATTACCGTAAATTGCTTTTATGTCAGCTTCTGACATATTTTCTTCTGATATATTCCTGTTTGTTGTCTCACCAAGAACTTTTATTGTAATAAATTCATCACTTCCATTTATCATAATTTTACAAATTTTATCAATTTCTAATTGTTGAGGAATTGGTTTTCCTTTGAATAAGAATCTTTGATTATTAAATTGATTTAAAAGAACACACCTGTTAGTTTTTGGGTCACATTGAACCGTTAGCATAAATTGAAATCCTAAATCAATGCTATAATCAGCATTTGCACTTGAAGAAATATTAACTAATTCTTTATCTGCAAATGTCTTTTCGCCATGTCTTGTAACTATTGTAAATGCCATTTATTTGGTCTCCTATATTTCTGTTTATTTTTTATTGTATTTTACTTTAAAGTCAGATTCTATGACTTCATGTTAAGAAGTTCTTCATAAGTTAATTGAAACTATATGTCTATTCTACAATAATTTCAAATGATTGTCTAATTTTAATAAACGTTGATATTATAATTTTTTCCTCTTAATGTAAACTTTTGTGAATATGTATATTAAAAAAAGGCAAATTTTGAGAACAAAAATTTATTGGTGAATTTATAGCAGAATGCTATCAACTAATGGCTCAAGCAGGAAAATATGGTGGAACAATGGCAGGAGATGTTGAAACATTATACAAAAAATATAACGGTACTATAATATAAAATAAGGAGTAAATACAATGATTACAAATGTTACGGCAAACGCAAATTACAACAACTACAATTTAGGTTTTAAAGGCGTAAAAAATAAATTCAAATCCGTTGCAGCTGAAATTTTGACAAAAATTATGCCATCACCACAGGAAATAATGCTTGCAGAAAAAACTGAAAGACTGGCTAAGTCATCTTCCTTAAGGCAACAATTAATTAATAAAGCAATGCATGCATATGCATTAGCTCCGAAAGATGCAAATCTTGCAGTTTTAAAAGAAAAAATAGAAATTTTAACATTACCAGATAGACTTCGTCATTTACTTAATCATTACGGATATGGTGATAAGTTGAATACATTAAGGTCAAAGTTGACAGTTGCTGATGATAAAGAAAAAGCAATAATTAAACAGGAAATAAGGAATTTAATTGATGAATGTGCAAGTAAAAATCCACAATTTGCAAAGGCTATACAAGCAGTGGAAAAAATTGAATGGAAAGGTGCACCAGAACTTGGACTCAATCCACGAAAAGTTGATATTATAGATGATTTTATTCTTTGGACATAGCAGATTCGGTTTTTCAACCCGATAAAAATTTTTATAAAAAAATCAATATACGAATTATAAGCACATGTATATTTAAAATAGTTATTGTTGGGTTTTACTCAACCTACTTACCAAGATAAAAATATAACGGTATTATAAAAGTGTTTACGAAGAATATTTATCAACAGTTACAAAATTATTAGATGCACAAAAGTTACTACCTAGTTATATAAGATTTGCAGAACTTATAAATATTCAATAATGCCTGGCAAAATATTTTTACGATTTATTCATTATTAGAATAAAAAATGAATAAATTAATTTTGAAATATCAATATAAAAAAGGTGCAAAGTTTTAAATTCTTTGCACCTCTTTTATATTTATACTGTTTTTTCTATAGCGATATGCTGGAGAATATTTACTCACCTACCATCTGTTTTTCTTTAGCAACAAGCCGGAGTTCATTTACCCCCCCCTATCGTCCGATTGCTTCAAGGAAACGTCTGTTGATTTTATCCAGTCCTGTTTCATTTGCAACAAGAAGTTTCTTTTCTCCTAAAACCGGACCGAGTTTTGTTTTAACCATATCCAATTTTTCCGGATGAGCATACACAAACATCATTGATATTTCCGGTATATACTCTTGAACTTTTTTAACGTTTTGAGGCAAAGTATCCCAATTAATTTGTTTTTCAATTGCACCTTCATTTTCCAAATCACCAATTACAACAACAGCAGGAACATATCCTTCTTTTTTCATTGTTAATGAGTGGTCAAATGCTTTTTTTATAGCTTCTCCATAAGCTGTTCCATAATCTTTATCGTTATATTGAGTGAATGCTTCTACTGCTTTTGTTATTCCTTTTGAATTAGCAGGAGAACCTTCATAAATCAAATATGAACTTTCAGACACTTTTATAATTTTAATCTCATCTTCCGGGTCTAATATTGAACAAAGAGATTTCATATATTTTATTTGCTCCGGTAAATTCTTTTGATTAGAAGCGGATGAGTCAACCGCAAATATTATGGCTGCTTTATGGAATTCATCCACTTTAAGATTTTTTAATCCGACAAATAATAATTTGCCTATAATTGCAATAAATAAAATTAAAATTCCTAAAATAATTAATCTTTTGTTCATTTTACTTTCCACTTTCTATTTCATATTTTTACATTTAATTGCCAACTGTTACATTCAAAGGCTGGGTTAGTGTTATCTCTATTTCTGTCAATGATGGAATTTCTGCATCAACACCTCTTTCCATCGTAGAAGATATCACGGAAGAACCGGCTCCGACTCCTGCACCAATTGCGACATTCCGTCCCATATGGTCGCTACCGGACAATGCGCCAAAAAGCAGTCCGACTAAAGCACCTACGAGAGCTGCACTTGCTGCACTTGATACAGAACGTCCAATCTTACCTTCATTAGAAACCGTAAAATCAATTTCTTCTGTTGCAATATTATAAGTCTTGTTATCAGGAGTTACAAGTTGATTAAAATTAATTACAACTCTGCCATTTCTTGAACCATATGTTGCCGGTCTTGCTTTTGACAAACTTCCGTATACAAGACTTCCTTGCGGAGCAACTTCTTGTCCGTTATATGTTAAAGCATTAGTTAAAACTGCAATAACCTGATCGCCTTGTGATGCAGTTGCTGTATTTATTGCATTTTGTAAATATGCTTGAATCTTTGTTCCGGCATTTAATTGTGTTATATATCCTTTATAAACAGCAGGCTGGGTGTATTGTGGTTGTACTTGCTGGCTTTTTTGTTGGTACGTTTGCTGTGTTGCTGATTGTAACGGCAACTGCGCTTGAGGAGACTGCTGTATTGGAGGTTGAAATGAATTTTCAGCAGGTTCGTCAAAATTATAAGTTTTTAATGTTACTGTTTCAGATGCAACTTCTTTTGCCAATCCCTCATAGATACTGATTAAAGTTGTATTAAAAGACTGTTCTACAACATTACCACGTTTTTTTAGCGCTTTCATTATATTCTTGTTAATCTTTGAATTAGCTTCCGATTGGTAATAGTAGAACAAATTATCTCCACTTTGCTGAATAATAACTACTGTAGATTGATCATTATTTGGTGAAAGCCCCCAAAATGGATTCTTTTTTACTAATTTAAAATTTTGTGAATTATATCCATTTTCTACAATTGGTTCCATCTCAGAAGTTTTTATACTTTTAACATAATACAATTCACTAATAGCATAACAATTAGTAGTACTAACAAAAAAGAACAATAAAAGTATTGATATAAATTTTTTCATTATTTTTTTATTTCCTCATTTTGAATAACAGTTTCTGTAACTTGTTTTGTTGTAGTCATAGAACCGTCTTTGTTAATTTTAAATAAGTATTCAATTGTGTTGACAGAAAATGGTTCGTGCATATCAGGCTGTGCTATGCAAATCCAAAGAGTTAAACAAACTACAACCGCTAAAACAAAAAATAGCACAATCTTAAGCCCAAATTTTATTAATTTTATAAGTATTATAGCTACAATAATTGCAATTATAATACCCAATAAACCTAAATTCATATTCTTCCTTTCTTGAAATTGTTTTTACTTACATAAATTATAATATTAAAACGAGAAAAAAGAAAAAAAGTTCTAAATATTACAAATATGTAAATTTATTCGACAAAAAATTCGCTGACCGCGATTGGACGTGTAAAGTCGCTATGTGAAAAAACTTGCATACCGTATCGTCCTTTTTGGTGCAGAACAAAATAATCGGTATGATAATATCTTTCATCTTTCATAAGTCTATAATCTTTTGTTCTAACAACATCTTCACCTCCATTAGAGAACTTATCATATAATTTGAATACTTGGATTCGAATATAATCATTTGACATTTTTTGAGGTGCGATAAAAAGATAATATATTTTTGTACCTTCTGCAAAAACTTTTTTTCCGTGCAAAGCATTATTCTGATTAATTGGAACATTATTAAATAGAATTATTCCTCTATGTTCCTCATCACAAGAACACAAAAAACATGCCGGTACTATTAATAGCAACAAAATAGATAGAATTTGTTTAATTTTGCTGAATACTTTCATTGTCATTCAATCGAGAAATTACTTTTCCAATTCCTTTATTTTTTGTTTTACTGTATTTAGCATTGTATCGTTCTGCTCTAGACCGGTATATAAATAATAATATTCTAATGCCTTATTTTTATCTTCTTTCTTTTCGTATGCCATACCTAAAGAATAGTAAGCATAAGGATAATCCGGTGTTAGTTGAATAACTCTTTCAAAACATTTTATAGAATCATCATAATTTTTTTGACTTGCTAAAACCAATCCTTTGTTAAAGAACGCATCTGAATTATTACTATCTAATGCAATTAATCTATCGTAAAACGTCAAAGCTTTTGTATTGTTTCCGGTTAATTTATAAATATTAGCTATTTTTAGCATTGTATTAGCATCTTGAGGAGAATATACTACAGCTTTTGTATAAAAATCTAGAGCTTCAGTATATTTTTTATTCTTATATGCTTCGTCTCCTTTTTTTAATAAATCTTTGTATGACAAAAGCTCATCCTCTTTAATATTAGGCTCAGAAATCGTATTTGCAATTATTTGTGTTTTTTCTTCTATAGTTTTTGCCTTATCTTTTGCTTCCTGCATTTTATTGTTTGTTACAAGCATTGATAAGGTTGTATTATACTCAACATTATTCGGTGCAAGAGAAACTGCCTTTTTATAATTTTCTATTGCTCTATCATAACATCCCATCTTTTCATTTGCTTGGGCATATCCAAAATATGCAGATGCCTCAGTTGGACTTAATTCTATTGCATCTTCAAAATATAATATAGCTTGTCCGTAGTCTTTCTTATCATATAAATCGTATGCGTACGTTATTGTTGCAGATGCTAGGTTCTTTTGTAAACGCTCGTTTGGTGATTTTTCCAACAATTGTTTATAAAGCTCTATTGCGGATACATAATTTTTCATAGCATGCAACGTCAATGCTTTATTTGCCATAAGTTCATAATCATCAGGCTCACTAACTAATGCCATATTATAAAATTTTAAAGCATTTGTATAATCTTGTTTTTGATGATAACATAGCGCTAATTCTTTTTTAGTTTCATTGTCAGATGGATCGAGAGTGTATGACTTTTCCATATTAAATAAAGCCAACTCGTTATCACCCATTTTTTTGTACACCAGTCCTAAATTTTTGTACGCATTAGCATCATTTGGAAATGCTTTTATATAAGTTTTGTATTCCTCAATAGCTTCAGAATATTTATCCATGTTTCCCAATAAATTAGCATAATCAAATCTAAGTGCTGTCAACTCCGGATTAATCTCAAATGTTTTTTTATAAAAATCCAGAGCTTGCTCTTTTTCACCCAAATTTTGATAAGATAAAGCTAATTTTGCAAGTATAGCTTCATCCTTACTATTATCTTCTAATGCTTTTGTCAGCATTTCTATTGCTGGTTTATATTGTTTCGAGTCAAAAAGCGCCATACCATAATTTGTATAATATTTGAAAGCAGATGGGTATTTTTTGTAAAGCTGCGCAAATATATCACAGGCCTTTTCAGGTTGTCCTGATGAATAATATACATTTGCAAGATTTTCACTTGCTTCAACATGTTCAGGATAAGCATTCAAAAATGCCGTATAATTTTCTATTGCACTTTTATAATTTTTTCTTGCATACTCTATATTTGCCAAATTTAAATAATTATATTTGTATTCGGGATATATTTGCTGCGCTTGCATAAATGAATTATAAGCATTTTCATAATCTCCCATGGTCTGCAATATATTACCAATGCTTATATATATAAACGCATCATTTGGTCTTAGTTTAAGCGCTTTTTTGTATGAACCTAAAGCTTCTTCATAATTTCCCATATCTGCATAAAGACCTGCAATTTTAGTATAAAGCATGGCATCATCACCATTTATACTAAGCGCTTTTTGAATTGTAGACACAGCACTTGGAAAGTTACCTTGATATTCATACTTACATGCCTCTTGATAGAGAGCATGCGCTTCTTTAGTCATTTTTGCGTTTACACTCGGTAACATAAGAAACAAAATCGTCCCTAAAACCGATACATATATTTTTTTATTCATATCCTAAGCCCTCAAAAACATGATACCAAAAAAAATACTTCATGTATACAACAAAATGCATTTTCTATATCATCATTCTCATTAAGTAATTGACACACTACATGACCTACAAAATTCTACTAATTAAGTAAAATTTACTCTTGTATATTCACCATGTTACCGGAAGAATAGCCATTACCATAAGCATTTTGAATTTTTTGTGACTTTTGTGTCTTGGTAAGTTCTGCTAGGACTTCATCTCTGCCCTTTTCCAGTTTTTTAATATTATTCAATTCAAGTTCTCTAATTTCTTCTACAATTTTATCTATTTCTTTTTGTTGAGTTGGCGTTAATTCAAGATATCTTCTCATACATTTGCAATTTAAAAACAATTGCTCCCTATGTTTAATCATATCAATCGCAGAATCAAAATCTTCATTATCAATCATAGCAGATATATTTTCAGAGCCATTTTTTAGCTGTTGATATTGCATTAAAAGTTGCTGATATTGTTGTTCATCCTGCATTTCCATTCTCCTTAGTATCTTCTGCAGAAATCGCAGCATTACGTGAGGCATCCGGATTAGGATCTTCTTTCATAGCTTCATCAACTGTTGTAATTCCACTTTGTATTTCTATTGCTTTTTGGAATCCCCAACGAATATTAGTTAAATCTTCTATTACTTCATCAATTTTACCTGCATTTTTTTGAACATTTGCTTTAATAAGATTCATCGCCATTCGGTTATATAACTTAAACAACTGCTTAGAAACATCATTTCCGTTTTCTAAATCAATTGTGCGCATAAATTCCCTTATAATTTTCCTTGCATTATCAATATTTTCTGCACGTTCTTTATAATTTTTTTCTGCAATAGCAGCCTTTGCTTTATGTAAAAATTGAATAGCTCCATCAAATAATAGTATCATTAACTTCTCCGGAGTAGCCGTGGTAATGTTACTTGTCTGATATTGTTTTATATACTTGTTGTATGGATTTGGAGTCACTTTATTACACTTTCTTGTTTATAAATATTCCCGATGCCATGTTTAACTTTTGTACTAACTCTCCCAGTTCAGAACCCGATATTGTTTCTATTAATCTGTCTGATGTAGTATCATACAATTCTATTATATCATCTTTTACATTAAGTTTAACATAAAAATCTTTATCTGGATTTTCAAAATCTTCTACATTGAATTCATCAATCTCTTCAGATGGTGTCTCGACTAATCCATCTTGGAACTCTTCTTGTTCAGCGGCATTATTTTGTTTTCTTCGCTCGTTTTCATTTTCTTCCTTTTCCTTTACGCGCTGATTTGTTGACAATCCTTGAACTTGTTGCGTGGAATTTGTTGGATCAGCGTTTATAGACTGCTCTACCATATTAGTACGTTCAGCAGATGTTTTTTCTTGTATTATACCGGTGTTGGCAATTGAGATTCCATCCATGCCCATATCTAAAATTCCTTTTTACATTATTAACATATTACTATATTATGATATAATTTTTATAAAGGCAATTGTTAAAAGAGAGGTTAAATCATGACAAAGAGTTTATTTATTGACTATATGGAAAAAATGTTTTCATATCCATTGTGGATAAAACAGACTATATTTTTGAATCTATCTAATGATTTAACTAAATACTTAAGTAACGAATTCTTGGATGTAAAAGAAGGTGATTTATTTCATATTTATCGTCCAAAATTATCGGAGCATGGTCAAAACGAATTATTTACAAAGGAATCCGGTTATGATGAATTAATATATACATTCTTAAATTGCTGTACAAAAAACATGTCTTTAATAGAGATTGCAATTGATAACAACTTAACAATGGAAGAAGTGGCAAAAGCATTTACTTTTTGTAAAACTTCAAAATTTTTCTCGGACGAAGTTCCTAATTTAATAAGTGCTATAGCCGGTTTTATAGCAGGCATATATAAAACTGGCGAATATTTTATTCGTGCCGGTAAAATGACAATTGAACAATTAGACGAAGTGTTAAATAAACAACAAGAAATTAATGCTTCAGGACAACACGTGTTTATTGCGGAATTAATGGTTCAATTAGGTTTTGTAAAAGAAGTTGATGTAAAAAGCATTATATTTATGAAAGAAGAAGCAGGGAAAAGATTTTCTCTTAATCCAAGCGAGATGCCAAACATTACATTTAATCAAGAAGAATACGACATGAAAGTTGAATATACAAAACTAAAAGAAGAAAATGAAATATTGCGTCAGAAAATGGATGCAATATTAACGTATATAAAAGACCATAAAACGGAAGACGTGAAAGAATCATAGGCTTATGTTGAGAGTTGAATACATTAGGGATGGTTTAGTTGAAGAATTCCATGCCGGCGAATGGTCGCTTGCAGAGCCTATTACCGGCATGAATTTTGATAGTACTGAAAATCTCTACTACTTGCGTTCTTGCGCAAAACCTCTTCAAGCTACACTTTTAATTGATAGTAATATTGATTTAACTAGTGAAGAACTTGCCCTATGCTGTGGTTCGCATGCCGGTGAAGAATGTCATTTAAGAGTTGCTGAAAGTATAATGAAAAAATTTCGATTAAATGAAACAATGTTAAAATGCGGAATTCATGAACCATTGTCTAGAACCATGCAAAATAAGATGATTATAAACGGGAATAAACCTTCACAGTTACACAATAATTGTTCTGGGAAACATTTGGGTTTTCTTGCTTTGTGCAGAAAAAACAATTGGGATTTTGAAACATATGATTCTCCAAATCATCCGCTACAACTAGCTATAAAAGAAAAAATTAATAGTATGTGCGGAGTTGAGAAAGAATATCCAATGACGACAGATGGATGCGGAGTTCCGATTTTAAGCATGCCGTTAAAGAATCTTGTAAGAGGATATATAAATTTGCTTAATTATCCTCAAATACTAAATGCAATAAAATCAAACCCATACATATTTGGAGGAGAAGACAGAATTGATACCGCTATAATTCAAAACTCAGAGAACTTAATTGCAAAAGTTGGTGCAGGAGGCTTATGCGTTGTTTTAAATGTAAAAGAGAAAAATGCCCTTGCAGTAAAAATTCATGACGCATCAACAGAAGCCCGTAAATTTGCTGTATTAGAACTAATAAACAAATTAGGCTGGGGAAATATAAAGTGCGATAATAGTATTCGTACAATTGCGGGAAAGATTGTCGGGCAAGTGGTTATATCTTTATAGTTGCCATAAACAAAAAGGAATATGATATGAAAAAGATTTTAGGTGTATTTTTTATTATATTGGTATTTTGTGCCGGAGTATTTTCAGCCGAAACCAGAGTTGTAAACGCAGGAGAGTTTGTTTTTAAATTATCTTTGATAAAAAAATACAAAGATATTAATCATAATATTTTTGCACTTTCAAAAATTCGAGAACAGGCAAAAAATTTGCCAGACAAGGACAAAAATATTATACAAAAGTATGTGTACGGAGCTGTACGAGGTGAAAACACATTTCTTTTAATTAATTGTTATTTAAGGAATAATTTACAGGATTATATACCTAAAAAAGAGATTACAACACCTTTAAAATGCAGGTTAGACTTTTACTCAAAAGCATTAAGAGAATCGATATCCGGTGCTAAATTGCCGCGTAACATGATTTTATATAAGGGAATTGAGGATAAAGAAGTAAGGAGAATTTTTAAATCTAAGAAAATAGATAATGTAATAAATTCTGCCGTATCTCAGGAAAATTTAGAAAAATTAAGAACTGCTCTAATAGATGCGGAATTTGAGGAAAAAGGATTTATCCTTACTACTTACGATAAAAATTATGTAAAAAGCGGAAAATTTATTTTTGAAATTTGCGCTCCTAAGAATTTACAAGCAGTATTGTTGGATGATTTAAATAAGACTTCAAAAAAAGAAATTTTAATAAATAAGCAATCTTACTGGAAAGTAGCAGACATTAAGATTAATACTTTAAAGGATAAGCAATTTTACACCGTAAAATTAAAGTTTGTAAAGAAACCATAAAAAACTGTAAATGTTGGTTAGATATGAACTAATAATTCTTTAGTTTTTTCTCTTACTTCTTTATCTATTTCAAAAATTTCATCAATTGACGGAGTTTTTGTAATATTATGGTGCGATAACATGTATTCAACAGAATTAATAATGTCAAACAGCTTTATTTTTCCAGCTAAAAATTCAAATACAGCTTCCTCATTTGCGGCATTTAGACAGACTGTTGCCGAATTGCCTATTTTGCCGGCTTCATATGCTAAATTCAAAGCTTTAAATTTTTTCCAATCAGGTTCTTCAAAATCTAATCTTGCAATTTCGGCAAAACTGAAACTCTTTGATTTTATTCCATTATATCTTTCGGGATAAGTAATTGCATATTGTATAGGAATGTGCATGCTTGGAAGTCCAAGCTGCGCAATAACACTTCCGTCGACATATTCAATAGCTGAATGAACTATGCTTTGAGGATGAACAACCACGTTAATTTTATCATAAGGCATGTTAAATAAGTGATGAGCTTCTATTACTTCTAATCCTTTATTCATAAGTGTTGCACTGTCAACAGTAATTTTTTTGCCCATATTCCAACGCGGATGATTCAAAGCTTGTTCTACTGTTGCATTTTTCATTTCTTCTATTGTTTTCTTTAAAAAAGGACCACCAGAAGCTGTTATAATAAGATTTTCCACCTGTGAAATATCTTTTATACATTGATGAATTGCACAATGTTCACTATCAACTGGAATAATATTAACTCCTTTTTCTTTAGCAAGCTGCATTACAATATCACCCGCCATAACGAGTGTTTCTTTGTTTGCAAGGGCAATATCTATACCATTATTAATTGCGGTTATAGTTGGCTTAAGCCCTATTTTACCCGAAACGGCTACTAGAATAATATCGTTATCTTTATTTGAACAAATTTCTTCTAAAGATAAAGGTGCTGCGCCCTCTATTAGTGAGATATTATTAGCATAAGCATATTTTGGCTTAAATTTTTTTATTTGTTCATTTAGTAATTCTATGTTATTCCCTCCGGCAAGAGCAATTATTTCAAATTTATCTGAAAGCTTCTCAATGACTTCTAAAGCTTGTCTTCCTATTGAACCTGTTGAGCCTAATATGCTTATTTTTCTTTTCATAATTCTCTCCCTAATTTATTTATATTATATTACATAAATTTAAACTTTTTTTTAAGAAATATTTAGTTTTGTAAAGCTTTAAAACCCTCATTTTTACTATATTAGTAGTACAAATCTACAACTAAAGTATAAAATTTGTAAAAAAAATTAAAGTTTTTAAAATTTATGCCGTTATATATATTGTAAGGTTAGATTGTACAAAAATATGCACGAAATATTTTGTAGGAAGGAATGTTATGACAGATAAAGAAGAATTAGGCGCATCACTCTTCGGTAAAACATTAGAATATATGGATGATGATCCGCTAGAAGAAATTTTTGCGCTCAATATGGGTGATTTTATATCTGAATATCTAATCTCCGAAGATTTAGCAAACAAAATCGGAAAGGATGCAAAAGGAAAAGCAGAAAAGCTTAAATCTCAATTAAAAGAGTTAGTTTCGATTTATTCTCTTGATAATACTCTTTGCGTTCTTGGATTCAGTTCGCAAGATGAATATGTTGTATACAATTCAATAGCAAAAACTCTTACACAAATACTCGACGTTGATGCTTGTCATATTTATATGACACAAGAATATACAAAAGGATTAAATATAGAAGATAAACTTTTAGGACTTGTTGGTTCATCAGTTGAATTTGATGAAGATATATACGCAAAGAAACTTGGATATACTGCTGATGATAAATCTATTGTCGTAAAAGCATTTAATACGTTAGAAAAAATTCAAATAAAAGATGTTTCAAAGATAGACAGTTTTGTTCCAAAATATGAACTTAAAGAGTATGACGTGAAATCACTTGCAATTTTTCCAATCCATAATAATGCATACATCGTAGGTGTTATTGTTATAGAAAATTACAAAGAAAAAATGATAAAACGAGCTTTTTCACAGTTAGTTGAAACCATTGGACGTTTGTTTGGAACTTCTATGCATCTTCAAAAAGCAATAGAACATATAGAAGATGTACTTAAGCAAGAAAATGTATACGAGAAAGAATTACAGCATTTAAGAGCAGAACTAACTGCACTTATTGGTGATTTAGGCACACAACAGCAGGCATTTGTAGAAAAACTTGCAAAAGCAGTTGATGAAAAAGGTCAATATAAAGTCTCTCATTCACAAAATACCGCTGAATTATCGAAGAAGTTATGTAAACAATTAGGTTTGAACGAAAAAACAACAGATTTAGTTTACTATGCCGGATTACTTCAAAATATTGGTAAAATAACACTTCCGGAAGCATTATTTACAAAAAAAGGCAAATTATCGAAAGAAGAATGGGATAAATTGCAAAACCATCCAAATGTGGGTGTGAACTTGCTTATGAATATAAATTTCTTATCAGAAGTTATTCCATATATTCATTATCACAAAGAACGTTGGGATGGCGGCGGTGAACCTGAGGGTCTAAAAGGGAATTCCATTCCGTTTGGTTCAAGAATTATTGCTGTTGCAGATGCATATACAGCAATGACTTCTGACCGTTCATACAGAATTGCCATGTCAAAAGAAGAAGCATTGAAAACTATCAAAGATGAATCAAGCATTAAATGGGATCCAGATGTAGTAGATGCATTATTTAAAGTTATCGAGGATTCGGAAAAACAAAAATAAAGTTTGGTTATACACTAAGCACACAAATCCTTGTCTTTGCGGGGAGGGTAAATGTATTGGGTTTGGCGCAAGGCTTGCAAGGTCCTGTCTTTCTGAGGAGGGCAGAGGACTGCCCGACGAAGAATCCAGCTTTTTGATTCTTTTTGTATGCAAGTCTTACAATAGGTTTATTCAGTGGAAAATGGAAAGTGGAAAATGGAAAATGGTTTTAGAGCAGTTAGGAATATTCCCCTCTCCAATGGGAGAGGATAGAATTTCAAAGTTCGTAAGAACTTTAGAAATT
>CAJOOM010000014.1 GCA_905236775.1 Candidatus Gastranaerophilales bacterium | reverse complement strand
TGTTAACAACATGGAAATTTTACAAGGTATTGCAGAAGCTGCTGAAGAAACAAGATCACCTATTATTCTTCAAGTTTCAGCAGGTGCAAGAAAATATGCCAACCAAACTTATCTTATTAAGTTAGTTGAAGCAGCTTTAGCTACAACTACAGTTCCTATAGCACTTCACCTAGACCACGGTGCAGACTTTGAAATTTGTAAAGCTTGTATTGACGGCGGTTTCTCATCTGTTATGATTGACGGAAGCAGATTCCCATTTGAAGAAAACGTAGCTGTAACTAAGAAAGTTGTTGAATATGCTCACGAAAGAGGAGTTTCTGTTGAAGCTGAACTTGGTAAATTAGCAGGCGTTGAAGATGACGTTAATGTATCAGATAAAGATGCAAAATATACTAATGTTAAAGAGGCAGTTGAGTTTGTAAAAAGAACCGGTTGTGATTCACTTGCAATCGCTATCGGAACTTCTCACGGTGCTTACAAGTTCAAAGGCGAAGCTAAATTAGACTTTGAAAGACTTAAAGAAATTAAAGATGCTCTTAAAGAAGCTGGTTTTGGTGATTATCCAATCGTACTTCACGGCTCTTCATCTGTTCCTGCTGAATTTGTTGCTAAATGTAATAAATTTGGCGGTAACTTACCTGATGCGCAAGGTGTTCCTGAAGACATGCTTAACTATGCATCTAAACACGGTGTAGCTAAAATTAACATCGATACTGACTTAAGATTAGCTATGACTTCAACTATCAGAGAATTCTTTGTTGAACACCCTGAAAAATTTGACCCACGTGAATACATGGGACCGGGAAGAACTGCTGTTAAAGAAATGGTTATGCACAAAATGCGCGATGTTTTAGGAACAGCAGGTCATGCTGATGACTAAGAATAACTTATAAACATAATTAAACAAAAAGGTCTTTACGAAAAAGTAAAGACCTTTTTTGCAATCATTAAGAAAAAATAAACATTCTCCGAATATCTGATTTGATATCGTATAATTAACATATATAATGTAATTATGGAGGAATGTTATGGAAAATCCATTCAAAAAAGCGGTTAAAGATGAGAAAAACACAACTGAAATAGAAGAAGATGTAAAAGCTCAAATGGAATCTGAAGAAAATCAAGAACAAAACGAGAAAGAAGAGATTATATCAGAAACTACTAATGATGATGATAATAAGAGTGATGATTCAGAAACTATTGAAGTCAATCCGTTACAAGAAAAATATGATACACTAAACAATCAATATATAAGACTTGCAGCAGATTTTGACAATTTTAGGAAACGTACAGAACAAGAACGCGAAGCTTTATTAAAATACGGTGCTGAAAGCACTCTAAAGAAAATGCTGGAAGTTTTAGATAACTTTGAACGTGGTCTAAAAGCAATTGAAACAGTGGATGATTGCGAAAAAGTTAAAGAATGTTACAATTTGGCATATAAAAACTTTACAGATGTATTAACTAAATCCGGATTAGAAACAATAAAAGCTGAGGGAGAAAATTTCGATCCAAATTTTCATGAAGCTGTTATGCAAACACCAACAGAAGATTATCCGGAAAATACAATTATAGCAGAACTACAAAAAGGTTATAAGCTGGGAGACAAAGTTCTGAGACCTACACTGGTTAATGTTGCGACTACAAATTAAGATAGAAAATGGAAAATAAATAGCTATGAGTGATTATTATGAAATATTAGGTGTGGATAAAAATGCCACAAAAGATGAAATAAAAAGTGCCTTTAGAAAAATGGCACGAAAATGGCATCCGGATGTAAATAAAGCTCCGGAAGCAGAGGCAAAATTTAAAGAACTTGGAAAAGCATACGAAACATTGATGGATGATGAAAAACGTGCAACTTATGACCGATATGGCGAAGACGGTTTAAGAGATGCCGGATTTAATACTCAAGGTCCGTTTGCAAGCGGTTTTGGAGATTTAGAAGAAGTCTTTAACACATTCTTCGGAGGCGGCGGTTTTGGATTTGGTGGAAGAAGCAGACGAGATCCAAATTCGCCTCAACGAGGTGATGATTTAAGGCTTGATATAACTTTGGAATTTGAAGAAGCTGTTTTCGGGCTTACAAAAGAAGTAAAAATTGATCATCTGGAACAGTGTCCTACTTGTAATGGAACAGGTGCAAAAAATGGAGCAAAACCAGAAACTTGTAAACAATGCGGAGGTTCTGGAAGCATACAAAAAACTACAAGAACTGTTTTAGGACACTTTACTCAGATTGTAACTTGTCCTCATTGTCATGGCAAAGGAACCGTAATTTCCGATCCTTGCCCCGATTGTCATGGTAATGGGCGAAAAGATGTTGAAAAGAAAATTGAATTAAAAATTCCTGCAGGTGTGGATAACGGTTCAAAAATGCGTTTGTCTCACGAAGGTGATGCCGGAATAAATGGTGGTGTTGCAGGAGATTTATATATTGTTATTCATGTTAATCCGTCTGACTATTATGAACGGGATGGAATGAATGTAATTACGAACTTGGAACTTTCTCCGGCACAAGCTGCTTTAGGAGATACTGTTAAGATAAAAACTCTTGATGGTGAACGTGATGTGACAATTCCTGCCGGTATTCAACATGGTGAGTTCGTAAAAATACGCGGTGCTGGTATACCTAGTCTTTCTAAGTCCGATTATAGAGGAGATCATATTGTAGTGGTAACAATCAAAATTCCTACTCATATTTCAAACGAAGAAAAAGCTTTGTATTCAAAATTGTATGAGATTCAAACAGGAAGAACAAAGGCAGCAATGTCTGCAAGAGAAAAAATAAAAGGAATGTTTGGTTAATTTCGGATTAGAACATCAAACAAATTAACTTAAAAGATAGCAAAAATTTTTTTTATAAGTTTTTATTAATATAAGAGAAATATTAATAAGGAATTAGATAATGAAAATATTGCCAGTTATTAGTAGCACGAACTATCATAATACAGATAATATAGCACGCATAAATACAAAAAAGACTAGCCCTAAACCAATATCATTTAAAGCTGCTTCAAATGAATCATTAACTTTTGTACAAAATCTTCCTTTAAGCGAAAGATTAGCATCTATTTTTGAAAAATTTTTGCAAGGAGATTTAATACTTGTCGGTAAAAAAATTAATGAAGCAAAACAAAGAATGTTACAAAGTACAAATTGTATAGATAGTGTAATTAAAAGAATATTTTTTATTCCTGATAATAAATTACATGGATATGTAGGATTTACAAAAAACCGAGAAGGTTACAAAGAAATTATTAACTTGAACGACTTTGATATAAAGTTATATGATTATGATTCAGATAATTTAAAGATAGAAAAACTTACTCCTCATGACAGTTTTTATGTTTTAGATGGTGACACTGTAAACATAGGCGGAACAGAAATAAATATATTACCAAAATCAAAAGCCGATTTAAAAAAGTTTAGAAAAAACTTTTGTCAGGCAAAAAATTTTGAAAAAGACATAGAATCTGAACTCGAGAAACTAAATAGAAAGACTATTTCACAGCTTTCTAAAGACATTAAAGAAGTTTCAAGTAAAGTAACATTCAAAGACGTAGGCGGGCAAGACGAATTAATCGAGGAATTGAAAAAAAGTATAATTTATCCTCTTAAGTATCCTGAAGTATACAAAACATTTGATGTCAATAAAGGTTTTGTATTATATGGACCTCCCGGAACAGGAAAAACTCATATAGCAAGAGCCTTAGCAAATGAGGCAGGAGTTAATTTCATGAGTCTAAATGGTTTAGAGCTCGAATCAAAATGGGTTGGGGAATCCGAAGAAAATTGGAGGAATTTGTTCGAAGAAGCAAAGCAGAAACAACCAACAATTATATTTATAGATGAGATTGATGCTGTAGGTAAATCAAGAGGCGGTAAAGATGAATATGGAGCAAAAGTTGTCAACCAAATTCTTACACTTCTGACTGATTTAGATAATAATAAAGATAATGTTTTTATAATCGGTGCAACAAACAACTTTAAAGCAATGGATAAGGCATTAATCCGCTCCGGCAGACTAAGTAAACATTTGGAAGTAAAGAAACCGGACTTAAATGGTGTCGGCAAGATTTTCGATATTCACTCTGCTAAAAAACCATTAGATAAAAATCTAAATCAAACTAATATTAAACAAAAACTTTACGACCTCGGAGCAACAGGCGCAGATATTAAATATGTTATTAATGAGGCACATATGATTGCATATGAAAGAGCAGGTATATATAAAAAAATGGAAGATGGTACATATTCTCCAAGAGATTTGAATAATTTATATATTATTCAAAATGATTTTGATAATGCTATACAAAAATTTGTTGAGAGAAGAAATGGTTCAGATATTCGCGCAATAGGCTTTAATAAATAAAGTAGACATGCTATTTTAATTATAGTAAAATTGCCATATAAAAAGCACGTAATATTAGGTGAGCAATGAGGTTAACTTATTTAGCATATACATTTAGTTTGGTTATGAAATATTTCAGTATTGTGCTGATATTTCCTGCAATTATTGCCCTTTTATTTAAAGAATACACTGCAATTCATCATTTTTTAGTCGCAGCAGCTGCCATTATGATTCTTGCAAGTCTTATAAAAAGAATAGTTCCTGGAGCAAAAAATATAAAATCTATAAATGATATTAAAAAATCAGAGGGCTTAACAGTTGTTACTTTCTCCTGGATTTTTGCCGGTTTGTTTGCCTCAATTCCATATTTGTTTTGCGGAATAACTCCAATAAATGCTCTTTTTGAAGCATTTTCCGGAATTACTACAACAGGCGCAACTGCTCTAACAACATTTAATTATCCTCATGCACTTTTATTTTGGCGCTCATTTACTCAATGGCTTGGCGGCATGGGTATTATCGTATTATTCATTGCAGTTTTACCTCAATTTGCAATTGCCGGAAGACAATTATTTTTCGCAGAAGCCCCAGGTCCTACGGAAGAAAAATTCACCCCACGAATAAAAAGCACGGCAGCAGCACTCTGGAAAATCTATGCAGGACTAACATTAATAGAATTTATACTACTGGTAAATTGTGGTATGGATTGGTTCACGGCACTTTGTCATTCATTTTCATCACTATCTGGCGGTGGTTTTTCTCCACATCATACAAGTTTGATTGGATATTCAAATAATATATTGTGGATAATTACATTTTTTATGTTCTTTGCAGGTGCAAACTTCAATCTTCAACATAAAGCTTGGACAAAACTCAATCCTTTATTACTATTCAAAAACGAAGAATTTAGGGTTTATTTTGGCGTTGTTTTTGTTATAGCAATACTTTTAGCCGGCTCTCTTTTTGCAAATATGCATTATACATTTTTTGAGAGCATTACCCACGCATTTTTTAATGTATCCTCCCTTGTCTCTTCAACAGGATTCTGTTCTGTTGATTATGCTAAATGGGATTATGCGAGCAAGATTCTCCTTTTTACAATAATGTTATTCGGAAGTTGCGCAAGTTCGGCAGGTGGCGGCTTAAAAGTTACACGTTGGCTTTTAATCTTTAAAATAATGAAATCAGAAATGATGAAAATTCTTCATCCTAAAGCCGTTTATAATATAAAAATAGGAAATTATACAGTTCCTAAAGAGATTTTGTATCAAACATTGATGTTTGTATCTTTTTATTTTGCTTTTATTATAATTTCCGCATTCTTAATAGCATTTATTGAAAAAGATACTATAATAGCTGTTGTTGGCTCTGTTGCAGCAGTAGGAAATATTGGTCCGGGTTTAGGACAAGTTATTGGACCGATGGGAAGTTTCGCGGATTTAACAACTCTTACAAAATCTATTCTAATTATTGATATGCTTGCCGGTCGTCTAGAATTAATTCCTTTTTTAGTTTTATTCCAAAAGGATTTATGGTCTTTTAAACGGTAATATTTTTTCTCACTAATGAAAAGTTCAAAACATGCGGAGACACTTGGCTTAGCTTCGTGGAATTATATTTACCCCCGATATTTACCCCCAATATTTACCCCTTTTCGACTTTTCCTCTGATTGTAAATTTTTGTAACAATTTTTTTAAAAATAAGCAATTTTTTCAAAAAAAATGTTTTTTATCTAATAGAAAAAGTGTGAATTAACTCTAATGGAGGTTTGTATGACAATATCATTTAATGGTGTGGAAACAACCGGTAG
Organism: Candidatus Gastranaerophilales bacterium; assembly: GCA_905236775.1. Taxonomy (GTDB): domain Bacteria; phylum Cyanobacteriota; class Vampirovibrionia; order Gastranaerophilales; family Gastranaerophilaceae; genus CAG-196. The sequence continues at coordinate 17,072 of CAJOOM010000014.1, read as the reverse complement.
TGTAGCAGATAGAAGAATCGATACCGCAAAAAATGAAACAACAGGTAGTGTCGGAGTAAGACAGAATCAAGATTCAATTTTTAATGTGGATAATGATTTAAAACAAGATGTTGTTTCTTTTAAAGCACATAGAGAACCTGAAGAAAAAACGTCTACTTTAACAAAATTATTAGTCGCAACCGCAGGAATTGCAACAGCTGTTGGATTAGCAGGTTTAGCACATAAGTACGATGTAGTAGGAAAATATATAAAAAACGAAAAGGCTCAAAAATTCTTTAGACATACTGATGTTGTAACGGAACCTTGCCACAAAGCTTGTACTTGGATTAAACAAAATTGTTATGACAAAGTTATAAAATTTTTCTCATCACAAAAATAACTTGCCTATATTTTGATAGAATTCTTAGGCGCATATAAGTGTTACTTATATGCGCCTATTATATTTGACAATAAACACGAAGTAACTTTTTATACCAAACCCTCTTTAACTGCTTTTACGGCAGCTTGAACTCTATCATTTACACACATTTTTTGTAATATTGAACAAACATGAGCTTTTGCTGTGTGTACACTTACAATTAATTCTTTTGCTATTTCTGTATTGCTTTTCCCTTCAACCAAATGTTTTAATACTTCGTATTCTCTTTCTGTGAGAGGTACTCTGCCTTCTTCGGAGTTTTTATCATGTAAAATTCCAAGTGTTTCTTGTTTAGGAAATGCATCTAAAACTTTTCTTGCAATCACCGGATCTAACCAACAAACACCATTTTTAACATCTCTTATTACATCTGCTAATTTTATCGGATCAATATCTTTTAAGCAATATGCCATTGCACCTGCCGATAAAGCTGAGATAACTTCTTCTTCTCTGTCGTGAGAAGTTAGAGCAATTACCTTGATATCCGGATTCATTTGGCGAACTTTCATGGTAGCTTCTATTCCATTCATGCCGGCAAGTCCCAAATCCATCAATACTACATTTGGTTTATGCCGTTCTATTAATGCCAATCCGTCTGTTGCATTATCACTTTCTGCAACAACATTAATATCTTCATTTGAATTTAGTGCGCAACGCAAACCTACTCTGGTAAGCTTAAAATCTTCAATTATAATTACACTTATTGTCTCTTTTTCTGTTTGAACTGCTGTTACCATTTTCAAATCCTCCTAAAATTTATTACAATACTATTTAATAATAGCCATAGTTCACAGTATATTACCCGAGTATCTAATATTTTGCTATATTTTTTTGGGCTTTATAAACTTGAATAACCAATATTAATGAGATATATTAAAACATATAAGAGAGGGATTTTATGAATAGTTATGAAAAAATTGGTTTTATAGGCTCCGGTAAAATGGCAGGAGCTATTATAAAAGGGTTAATAAAAGCTGATTTTATATCAAGCTTGGATATTATTGCAACGAAATCGGAATCTAACGGCTTAGAAGATAAATCAAAAGAACTTGGGATAAAAATTATATTAGACAATAAAGAGTTAGTAAAAAACTCCGATGTCATTTTTATTGCAACAAAGCCAAATCAGGTAGAAGATGTATTAAAAGAGATTCGACAATTTGTAACAACAGAAAAACTTATAGTTTCTATTGCAGCAGGAATAAATTTAAATAAGTTGGAAAGTAATCTGCCGAGCGGTTCTCATGTTATAAGAGTTATGCCAAATACACCGGCATTAGTAGGCGAAGGAATGAGCGGTATAATTGGAGGTCATTTTGCGTTAACAAGTGATATAGAATATGTAAAATCATTACTTTCTACAATTGGGAAATGTATTGTTGTTGATGATGAGAATCAAATGGATATAGTTACTGCTATTTCCGGTTCCGGTCCTGCTTTTTTCTACAAGGTAATGAATGATATTGCAAGAGCCGGTGAAAAACTCGGAATGGATTATGATAAAGCTTTATTACTAAGTATTCAAACCGCATTAGGTTCGGCTAAAATGGCACTAAACAGAGATATTTCAATGGAACAATTAATTGCTAATGTAGCAACAAAAGGCGGTTGTACTGCAGTTGGTGTTGATTGCATGAATGATAATAATATGGAAAAAGTTTTTTACGATGTTATAAAAAGTACAACAGAAAAAGCGCATGCACTTGGCGGTAAATAAATTTGCCCTCCGAAAAAGATGAGAATAAATTATTAGTGAGAAATATATGGACAAACGAAATCTTCAAGAAATATTAGGATGCATATTAGTTGCATTTGCAATAGCAATGGTAATCAATTTTTTTAGAGTGTTAATTTTTCAAGGAAACGATTTTAGTGGCATATTCAGAGAAACGACTAATAATCCCAATAGAATATCAAATTCATATACTGCTGCGAATACAGCTACTGTTCAAAATCAAGAACAAGAACAGGAAAACATGCCGGTTGTTAACACAGATATTGACAATGAAATTATTAATATTCCTATTTCTCCTCTTAAAGAATTGAGTGGTTTAAGCAAAGCTGAAATATTAAAACTTAGAACAGAAGCTATTAACACCTCACCTATTTTTTCAGAGATGAATTACACACCAAGTCCTGAAGTATTCAGGATAGACGATGGTATGCCGTGGATAAGCATGCAAGCGGCGATAAATTGGTCAAAAGCAACAAATGAACAAAAAAGGAATGGTGTTTCTAGAGACAGTGCAGGAATTCTAAATCCGGAACTATTGTATTACATTTCTGTTGCTGGGGGTGAAAACGCAGATACTCACTATACGGTATTATATAAGGACTTTGATTTCCTTCCTTATAAAGCAACATATAATCCGAGTAATAAAACAATTACTGCCTATATAAAAAATGAACATAAAGAAAATGGTCATTATCAAACGATTACTTTAGCAGATGCTAATGCTCATGATTTAGGTTTTAAATATGCGTATATGGATAAATATCAAAATTTGGGTTTTTATAAAGATGGAAATTATAAAAATAATTCTTTAAAATCTGATATAAAACCTATAACAGGATGGTATATGCACGGACCAGCATGCGGAATTCCAGGTGGATGTAATAACTATGCTCCATATTGGCAATATTATAACCAATTTTATCTAAAAGGATTACCTGCTAATTTTAATATAAAACTATGGAAAAGCAGACCTGCAAATACAGAACAAGAAGCAGACATGAATTTTAGAATAATTTTTGAATAACAAAAAATCGGGAATATGGCTAATATTGTATTTTAACATTATCTATGCTACGTTTTAAGTGTTGATAATTTATGGATTTAAGGAGACTTAGAATTATGAAAGTATCTGTCATAATGGCAGTATATAACACGAAAGAGAGTTATTTAAGAGAGGCAATAGAAAGTATTTTAAATCAAACTTTCAAAGATTTTGAGTTCATAATTATTAATGACGGTTCAACGAATAATTGCGAAGATGTTATAAAATCATACAAAGATGAACGTATAAAATATATAAAACAAGAAAATCAGGGTGCTGCAGCTAGCAGAAATAACGGTATAAAAGAAGCAACTGGTGAATATATAGCTATTATGGATTCTGATGACATAGCATATCCAAACAGGTTTGAAGAAGAAGTAAAATTTTTGGATGAACACAAGGATTATGCTATGGTTGGCTCTAATGCTGAGAGTTTTCCAAGATATAGATTATGGAAAAATGTAGAAGAACCAAGAATTTTAGATTGTATAAGGGAATGCAATTTTGTACATTCTACTGTTATGTACCGAAGAGAACTATTTTTAAAAAATAATTATATATATGATATAAAAATGCCTCCATCAGAAGACTATGATTTGTGGAGTAAAGTTATTATAAAAGAAAAAGTATATAATATACAGAAACCATTAGTAAAATATCGATTAGAAGGACAAGGAATATGCTCAAATAATAAAGAAAAAGGTGAAGTGAATTCTATACGTATTCAAAAAAGACTGCTCGATTTTTTAACAAAAGATGAAAAATTACAATCAAAAATAATAGATTTAATTTTTAAAAAGAAAAATTTAGAGAAAAATTTTTGTGAGCAAATTTTTTCTATGAAGAATTTCCGAAAATTTGATAAAAAATACAAAATAATTTCTCTACTATGGTTTGAGATACAATTATTTATAAAAAGGTACAAATATGACTAAAGTTTCTGTTATAATTCCGGTTTATAATGTTGAAAAATATATTTCGCAATGTTTAAATAGCATCATTAATCAATCATTAAATGATATAGAAATAATTTGTGTAAATGACGGTTCTACCGATTCATCATCAAGTATTTTAGAACAATATGCACATAATGACAATAGAATAAAGATTATCAATCAAGTTAATCAAGGTCAAGGTGTTGCTAGAAATAATGCAATTAAACAAGCAAATGGAGAATATATAGTATTTGTAGATCCGGATGATTGGTTAGTAGATGGTGCCCTTGAAAAAATATATAAATTTATTAGCATTAATAAAGCTGACGTTATTCAATTTAATTACATCAATTATTATGAAGAAAATAAAATTAAGAAGTATGATAGTGCTGCAAAAAATTTTAAGAAATTGTTTCATTATGATTTACTTAAAAACAAGTTTTATATATGCAAAAATCTTGGCAAAAATTGTCTGGCTAATATGAGTATGGTAGTTTGGAACAAAGCATATTCTACGAATTTTATCAAACAAAACAATATTCATTTTGCTCCTAGTAAGCATGCTGAAGACCATTTATTTACGTTAATGTCATTGCTAAACACTGATAAAATATACTATTTAGATGAGTATTTATATTATTATCGTACAGCTTACGGCTCTGCGATGAATAAGTCCTCTGATGAAAACTTTTGCATTTTTGATAATATAAAATTATTAAAAGATTTTTTAGTAGATAAAAATTTATATAGTAGCTTAGAAGAAGAATACAAGCATTATACTATTGATGTTTTAGTTTGGCACTACAATTATGTAAAAGTAGAAAGTCAAAAAAAGTATAAATTAAAAGCTAAAACTTATCTAAGTAAAGATGATTATTTACATTTTTTGCGAAAAATTAATCAAAAATCTATTTTAGAAACATTTTTTTCTTTACGCAATGTAAAAAGAAATGCTAAGAAAGTAAAAGTATTAACGATTTTGGGATTAGAATTTAATCTTTGGGGGTAGGTAAATGTCTATAGTCTCTGTTATAGTTCCTGTTTATAATGCTCAAAAAACGTTAGAAAAATGTTTAGATGCTTTAATCAATCAAACATATAAAGATTTTGAGGTTATATGTGTTGACGATGGTTCCCAAGACAGTTCTTTTGAGATTTTAAAACAATATGCAGGGAAAGATTCCAGATTTAAAGTTTATACACAAGAAAATCATGGTCCGGCTTTTACAAGACATTATGCTATATCTCAAAGCAATAATAGTAAATATTTAATGTTTTGCGATGCTGATGACTGGTATGAACCCGATATGATAAAAGAAATGGTCGAAACAATAGAAAAAGAAAATGTTGATATTGTAATGTGCGATTCTAATATTATTAATTTATCAAACAATAATATGACAGATAAAGCATATGAACATTACAATAATAATTTAAAATTAAAGGGTCGAATCGATTTTGATTTTAATAAAAATGCTATAGAATATATAAATCTTACTTTATGGAACAAGATTTTTAGAAAAGATATTATAGAAAAAAATAATATAGAATACCCGACTAAATATGAGCATGATGACAGCATATTTTTCTACAAATACATATTATGCTGTCACACATATTATGGACTTGATAAGTGTTTGTATAATTATATTGCAGGCAGCGCTAGTTCTATAATGGGTAAATTGCTTAATTATACAAATAAAGGAAAGCAATTTGATTTTATTTTTGCTTGGCAAGATTTTTGGGATTATTATATAAAAACAAAACAAAAGAAATTTGTAACCAATAGATTTTTAAATATTAATTTCCGTAATTTTAAACATTTCTTTAATATGCTTAATATGCAAGATAAGCAATTGGCTTTTAATTATATAAAAGAATTTATCAGCAATAATCAGATTTTACTTTTAAATAAACAATTTAAAAAGTTATATAAAATTAATAATTTAAAAGAATTTGATAAATATTTAATGAAAGAGGAAGTAAAATTTATAGAAAAAATTTTTTCTCTTAAAAATATGTTTATAGGGGAAAACAAGAAAAAAGTGTTAACAATTTTAGGTTATAGAATAATATTAAAAAATTATAAATATACACAAAATTGAGTTTATGATATTATTTAAATAAGATTATATGTATTATTAGGTATGGTGAGGGTTATGGTCAAAACAATTTTAATAACGGGCGGAACAGGATTTATAGGCTCTAATTTATGTAAAAGACTTATTCAAGATGAAAATAATAAAATTATATGTGTAGATAATAACTACACCGGCTCATTAGATAATGTAAGGGATATAATTGATAATCCTCGTTTTACTTTTATAGAACACGATATAATAAAACCTTTAAACATTGATGAAAAAATTGATGAAATATACAACTTGGCTTGTCCGGCATCACCTCCCGCATATCAAGGTGATAAAGCTGTCTTTACCACAATGACTTGTGTGTATGGTGCAATAAACATGCTTGAACTTGCCAGAAAAAACAATGCAAAAATTTTAGAATCTTCAACCAGTGAAGTATATGGTGAACCTCTGGTGCATCCTCAAGTTGAAACATATAGAGGTAATGTAAATCCAATCGGAATAAGAGCTTGCTATGATGAAGGCAAAAGGTGTGCAGAAAGTTTATTCTTTGATTACAACAGAATTTACGGTACTAAAATTAAAGTTATCAGAATCTTTAATACGTATGGTCCGTTAATGGATCCTAATGACGGAAGAGTTGTTTCTAATTTTATTTGCCAAGCTCTAAGAGGAGAAGATTTAACTATCTATGGAGACGGTTCTCAAACTCGTTCGTTCTGTTATGTTGATGATTTAGTTGATGTAATTATTAAAATGATGAATAGCGAGGATGATTTTATAGGGCCGGTTAATACCGGAAATCCCGGAGAATTTACAATAAAACAGCTTGCAGATTTGGTTATTGAAAAAGTAAACAAAAGAAATAACAAAAATTTGAAAGTTATTTATAAACCTTTGCCTGCTGACGATCCGACTCAAAGAAGACCTGATATTACTTTAGCTAAATCTAAATTAGGCTGGGAGCCAACTATTAAATTAAACGAAGGTTTAGATAAAACTATTGAATACTTTGCACAAAGAATTCTTTCTGAAGAGCAGAAATTAGTAAATGTATAAAAGGAGATATATAAATGAAAGTATGTGTCATAGGAACGGGATATGTTGGTTTAGTTGTCGGAACATGTTTAGCAGAGATGGGAAATGATGTTATCTGTGTTGATAATAATGAAGAAAAATTAAAACAACTTAAACAGGGTATTGTACCTATATATGAGCCCGGATTAGAAGAGCTTATAAAAGTTAACGTATCAGAAAACAGACTGTCTTTTACATCGGATGCTAAAGATGCAATCGGAAAATCTCTTGTTTGCTTTATTGCAGTCGGAACTCCGCAGGGTGAAGATGGAAGTGCTGATTTAAAATATGTAAAAGAAGTTGCCAAAACAATCGGGCAATCAATAAAACAATATACAGTTATTATTGATAAATCTACCGTTCCTGTAGGAACCGCAGATGAAGTAACAAAGATTATAAAATCTCAAACTGATGTAGAATTTGACGTTGTTTCAAATCCGGAGTTTTTGAAACAAGGAGCTGCGGTTGACGACTTTTTAAAACCGGATAGAGTTGTTATAGGTTCAAATTCACAAAGAGCAACAGAGATTATGCAAGAGCTTTATGCTCCTTTCTTAAGAACAGGAAATCCTGTCATAATTATGGATGTAAAATCTGCAGAAATGACTAAATATGCAGCAAATTCATTTTTGGCCGTAAAAATATCATACGCAAATGAGATTGCAAATATTTGTGAAAAGGTTGGCGCAGATGCAGAAATGGTAAGAATTGGAATGTGCGCTGATAAAAGAATCGGTTCGCAATTCTTGTTCCCCGGTTTAGGATATGGCGGGAGCTGTTTCCCAAAAGATGTTAAAGCTTTGACAAAAACTGCTATGGATAACAATTGTGATTATTCTCTTTTAAAGGCTGCTGATGAGATAAATAAGATGCAAAGACAAATTTTTATAGAAAAGATTCTTAATAGATTTGGAAATAACTTAACCGGCAAGACTTTTGCAGTATGGGGACTGGCTTTTAAACCAAAAACAAATGACATGAGAGAAGCTCCTGCAATAACAATAATAAATGCACTGTTAAAGAGAGGAGCAAAAATACAGGCATACGATCCTAAAGCTTTTGATCAGGCAGAATTCTATTTCGGAGATAAAATAATTTATTCAAAATCAGCATACGAAGCATTAGAAAATGCGGATTCTTTATTGCTTTTAACAGAATGGAATGAATTCAGAAGACCGGATTTTGATAGAATAAAATCGCTCATGAGAAATCCTGTAATTTTTGACGGCAGAAACCAATGGAATGGTGATAAATTAATAAAACGCGGATTTGATTATATTCAAATCGGAAAGAAATATGATTTACCAAGTGTTGAATGCTTGTGTGTATAGTGACAAGCGGACTGTATCAACAGATACTAAAAGGAAAATATAGCTATTATTTAAAATATATCTGTTCTGTTTACAGAATTTTCGCAAATACAATAAACCCTTCTTATAAAAGAAGGGTTTATTATTTTTATTTTGTGCCTTGTCTGCAAATTTTTAAATTTTATACATTTACGCTTTATCAAAAATAATCTCATCATCTTTTGCATCGATTTTGATACAATCACCATCAATAAACTTTTGAGACAGTATCAATTTCGAAAGCGGATTTTCCACTAGTTGCCTAATTACACGTTTAAGCGGTCTAGCGCCATAGATTGGGTTAAATCCTCTCCTTGCAAGCAGTTCTTTGGCATCTTCTGTTATCTCACAAGACATATTGTGGTCTTTAAGAAGTTTTCTTAAGTTCTCGATTTGAATGTCAACAATTGATGATAATTGTTCCATCGTCAAACCTTTGAAGAAGATTGTTTCATCAACTCTGTTTAAGAACTCCGGTTTAAAGCGTTCTCTCATAACAGCGTTAACTTTTTCCTTTGTTTCTTCAAAATTTGTACCTGCATTGTTGATAGAATCTTCTAATATAATATCGCTTCCGATATTTGATGTCATAATTATTACTGTATTTTTAAAGTCAACAGTTCTTCCCTTAGAATCTGTCAACCGTCCGTCATCAAAGATTTGAAGCATAATATTAAATACGTCAGGATGAGCTTTTTCGATTTCATCAAATAGTACAACCGAATATGGTTTTCTTCTAACCGCTTCCGTCAGTTGACCGCCTTCTTCGTATCCGACGTATCCCGGAGGAGCACCAACCAATCTTGCAACATTATGTTTTTCCATATATTCTGACATATCTATTCTTACGATTGCATCTTCGTCATTAAATAAGAATTCTGCCAAAGTTTTTGCAAGTTCAGTTTTACCTACACCAGTCGGACCTAAGAAAATAAATGTACCAATCGGACGTTTAGGGTCTTTTAGCCCTGACCTTGCACGACGTATTGCATCAGATACGGTATTAACAGCTTCTTCTTGTCCTATAAGTCGTTTATGTAAAACATCTTCCATTCTTAAGAGTTTTTGCATTTCACTCTCAACAAGTTTATTTACAGGGATTCCTGTCCATTTTGAAACAATGTTTGCAATATCATCACCGTCAATTTCTTCTTTCAAAAGACGGTTTTCGCTTTTTTCTTTGCCTTGAATAGATTGAAGTTTTTTCTCCAATTCCATCAACTTTCCGTATTTAAGCTCAGCCGCGGTCTGCAAATCAGTGTTGCGTTCAGCTTCTGCAATCTTAGTTTTAACCTTATCAATCTCATCTTTAATTCCGGCTTCACCGGTGATTGTATTTTTTTCAACTTCCCATTGAGCCTTCATCTTGTCAATTTTTCCGTTTAATTCGTCAATTTCGGAAGTTAATTTATCAATTTTTGCAATACTTTCAGGAGAAGTTTCTTTTTTTAGAGCTTCTCTTTCAATCTCAAGTTGAATTTTCTGCCTCATCATAACATCGATTTCTTCCGGCATGGAATCAATCTCAATACGAAGAGCCGAAGCTGCCTCATCAATAAGGTCAATAGCTTTATCAGGCAAGAATCTATCCGTAATGTATCTGTCAGAAAGCTGCGCAGCGGCAATAAGAGCGCTATCAAGGATTCTGACTCCGTGGTGAACTTCGTATTTACCTTTTAAACCTCTAAGGATAGATATTGTATCTTCAACTGACGGTTCATCAACTAAAACAGGTTGAAAACGTCTTTCAAGAGCCGGATCTTTTTCTATGTATTTTCTATACTCATTTACGGTAGTAGCACCTATAGTTCTTAATTCACCTCTTGCAAGCATCGGTTTAAGAAGGTTTCCCGCATCCATTGAACCTTCTGTTGCGCCTGCACCAACGACTGTATGAAGTTCATCAATGAACATTACAATCTCACCGTTTGATTCTTGTACTTCTTTTAGAACGGCTTTAAGTCTTTCTTCAAACTCGCCTCTGAATTTAGCACCTGCAACGAGCGCACCTAAATCAAGAGAAATAAGTTTTACTTCTTTAAGACTTTCAGGAACATCACCTCTAATGATTCTTTGAGCCAATCCTTCTACAATAGCTGTTTTACCGACACCGGGTTCACCGATTAAAACAGGGTTGTTTTTTGTTCTTCTGTTTAAGACCTGAATAATACGTCTGACTTCTTCATCTCTGCCAATAACAGGATCTAATTTACCCTTTCTTGCACGTTCTGTTAAGTCTGTTGAATATTTCTCTAGTGCCTTCATATTTTCTTCTGCATTTTTAGTATCCACTTTTTTATTACCTCTTATCTTTCTCATAGCATTAAGAACTGAATTCGTATTAACACCATGTTTTTTCAAAAGTTCGGTTATATTTACCCCCTCGAGTTTAGTCATCGCAAGCAGGATACATTCAATTCCTATAAACTCATCTTTTAAATTTTGAGCTTCTTGTGTTGCAACTTCCAGCAAAGTATTTGTATCTTTTGATAAGAATACCTGCTGACTTCCCGAAGGTGATGCAATTGTCGGAAACGATTTAATTTTTGCGACAATCTCGTTGATAAAGTTTTGGTTCAAAAGCTTTAATTCTTCCAAGTAATCCTTAGAGATTCCTTTATCCTCAATCATCGCCATTACTATATGTTCCGGCTGAACTTCCGTATTTTTATAAAAATCCTTTTTTGCATTTGCTGCAAATATTATTTCTTGAGAATAGTTTGTAAATTTTTCAAAATCAATCATAATTTTAACTCCGTATTGTATAGTTACCTTACCACTTGCGTTAGAAAGGGCGGATGAGGGGAACAGTCTTTTTCAAGCATTATCGCCTCACATTATTATTTTAATGTTTTTTTTCAAAAATCAAACAAAATTAATCATTAATTAACATTTTGAGATTCTGTTAAAAAAGTCAAGCATTGAATTATTAAGACATAAATTGTGTTTCTTTGTATTATTTAAAATTAAGTTTGTTTTGTTTATAATGATTCTATACGTTTTAGATTACATTATTTGGAGATTTTAATATGCTAAACAGAGTTTTATTATGTATTATGGATGGTTGGGGAATAGGGATAAATAGTAATAACAAATATGATGCCACGCAGCAATGCAATGCAGTAAATGTTCCTAAACTTATAAAAGATTATCCGTCAACAAAAATTCATGCTGATGGTGAATATGTTGGACTTCCAGCAGGACAAATGGGAAATAGCGAAGTCGGTCATTTAAATCTTGGAGCCGGAAGAATTGTTTATCAAGATTTATCAAAAATTAACAACGCAATAAAAGATGGCTCATTCTTCAAAAATGAAAAATTTTTAGAAGCAATAAACCACGCAAAGAAAAATAATTCTTCACTTCACATTTACGGTCTCGTTTCGACAGGCGGTGTTCACTCATCTCTTGATCATTTGTTGGCATTAATAAAGCTGGCATCTGATGAGGGGTTAACAAAAGTCTATGTTCATGCATTTTTAGACGGAAGAGATACTCCGCCAAGCAGTGCTTGTACATACTTGCAAACAGTTGAAGATGAACTTAAAAAATATAATTTGCCGCAAATCGCCTCGATTGTTGGTCGTTATTATATAATGGACAGAGATAACCGCTGGGATAGAGTTGAAAAAGGCTATAATTGCTTATTATTTGGTGAGGGCGAAAAGGCATCTTCTGCAGTTGAGGGTGTTAAGGCATCTTATGCAAACGGTGTAACTGATGAATTCGTACTTCCAACCTCCATTGGCGGTGAAGAATCGAGAATCCACGATAATGATGCAATAATATTCTTTAACTATAGACCTGATAGAGCAAGAGAAATCTCTAAAGCAATAAACTTCTCTGATTTTGACGGATTTGAGAGAAAGAAAGTTTTATCAAACATATACTATTGCACAATGACAAGCTATGATGCAACATTTACTTTCCCTGTTGCATTCCCTAAAACAAAGCCTGTTAATATTTTAGGCGATGTATTAGAAGCAAACGGAGTTAATCAATTCAGAACTGCTGAGACAGAAAAATATGCACACGTAACATTTTTCTTTAATGGCGGCATTGATGAACCTCAACCTCACGAAACTCGTAAACTTGTTGCATCTCCAAAAGTTCCAACTTATGATTTACAGCCGGAAATGAGTGCTCCTGAAGTTTGCGAGAATGTTCTATCTGCGATTGAAAATCAAGACTACGGTTTTATTCTTGTAAACTTTGCTAACCCCGATATGGTAGGTCATACCGGTGTTTTAGAGGCTGCTAAAAAGGCTTGCAAAACAGTTGATGAATGTGTTGGTAAAATTGCTGATAAATGCCGTGAATATGGTATAACTATGATTCTGACAGCTGACCACGGAAATGCCGAAGTTATGTTTAACGAAGAAACAGGAAAGCCTCATACAGCGCATACTACAAATATTGTCCCATTAGTAGTAATTAATGCTCCATATGAAATTGAACTGAGAAATGACGGTGCTTTATGCGATGTAGCACCAACAATTCTTCAAATTATGGGCATCGAACAACCGATCGAAATGACAGGGAAAAGTATGCTAAAAGTTGTATCTAAAGTATAACAAATATGAGTGTGCAGAAAAAGTCGAAAATTAAAACTTTTCCGGCAAATTCAACATTAAAAAAGGAAAAGCGGAGAATTTGGTTTAGTTTAAATTCTCCGCAAGGTCAATCGGAATGAAGAGAAAGGAACCTCTCGTTCCGAATTCTTTTATTCGACTATACAATTTAAAGACAGTAGAACTGGTATATAAGATTATTTCCGGCATAGAATTATACAAAAAATAAAAAATTTAAAACTTACTTTTGCACTTAAATCCTTTTGTGCTATAGTTATTTTATTATGAGAGAATTTATTTTATCAAACGGAATTAAAGCTTGTATAAAGCAAAATAAGAATACTCCACGAGTTGCACTGGTTTTGAATATTTCTATTAATAAAGAAGAAAAATATGCAGGAGAGTATTCGTTGATGAATCGACTTTTGCTAAAAGGGACTGAAAAATATTCATCAGAAGAGCTCGCAACCATTTTAGATGAAAATGCTATCGAATTGTACACAGAGATGAAATCTGATTATCTAAGAGTCAGATTTACTTGTTTAAACGAAGACTTTGAAAAAGCAATTTCTTTAATGAGCGACATAGTTTTAAATTCTACATTTGAAGAAGCTGAAAAAGAAAAAGTTAAGCTTAAAGGGGAACTTATGGCAGAACTTGATTCTGCTAAAGTAAAACTTTCAGACCTTTTTACAAAAACTATATATAAAAATCATTTCTACGGGCATAGTTACACAAGAATACTTGAAGAAATAGATAATATTACAAAAGATGATGTTATCAATTCTTATAAAACAATATTAAATTCAGGTAAAAAGACAATTGTATTAGTAGGTGATATCGAAGAGAATGGTTTAATTGAAAAGTATTTTGGTATGCTGCCTAAATCTATTAATCAAGAATCAGAAATCTCTTCTCCGGAGACTTTAAATCAAGAATATGCAGAAATTATAAAAGAAGATGCAAATCAAGCACAAATTCTTCAAGGCTGGCGTGTGGGAACAGTTAACGACGAAGAATATCCTATGCTTATGTTATTGAACATTATACTTGGTGCAAGCGGTTTGAGTTCAAGGCTGTTTTTAGAATTAAGAGAGAAAAAAGGCTTAGCATATACTGTTAGGACTTCTTATGAAACACACATGAAATCTGCCGTTTTTAGCATATACATAGGAACAGAACCAACTAATATACAAACTTCTATTGATGGTTTTAAAGAAGAAATTGAGAAAATTAAAAATATACCGGTTAGTGAAGAAGAGCTGCACAATGCTAAAAATAATTTAATTGGCAAGCAGCAATTTTTGAGTGAAACAAATACTCAACAAGCATGCATTATGGCATATTATTCTATTATGGATAAACCATTTAATTATAGAGACACTGTTATTGAAAGAATAAAAGGTATAACTTCAAAAGAGCTGCAAGAGTGTGCTAATAAGTTTTTCAATGATAAGTACGTTCTTGCAATTATAAAACCATAAAAGATTGGTACTTATGAATAAAAATCTTAAAGGAAATGTAAATTCAAAGATTCTTGTTATAGGTTGTTTCCATGGAGATGAACCGCAAGGTAAGTATCTTATTGATGAATATTTGAAAATTAAACCGAACACGCAATTGCTTTTTATTCCTTGTCTAAATGAGTATGGATTTATTCATAACACACGAACTAACTCAAACGGAGTTGATTTAAATCGCAATTTTCCGACAAAAAATTGGATTCTGTCGGAAAAAGATAATTTTTATGGCGGGGAATCTCCTGCAAGCGAAGAAGAAACAAAATTTATAATTGATATTATAGAGAAAAATGAGCCTGACTTAATTTTAACTCTCCATGCTCCTTACAAGGTCGTTAACTACGATGGTAATGCTGAAGAAATCTCTGAAAAAATATCTGAAATTATGCATTATCCTGTTGAAAAATCAATCGGATATCCTACGCCCGGAAGTTTTGGAACTTGGGCTGGTATAGAACGAAATCTTCCTACAATTACTCTGGAACTGGATGAAGAATGTCCGATGGAAGAACTTAAAGAGCCTGTTTTTAAAGTTTTTGAATTACTTGAAAACCAATCTACTAATGCTATTTAACATGTATTTCATCAGTTATATCTTTGCCACCATACAATAGAACACTCTTTGCGAATACATAATCGTAATCATCTTTTTGAGCCTTTTTTGCTATTTCATCCCTTATATTCTTTTCGATTGCACTAAGTCTGGCATTGTAATCCTTTTCGAGCAGCGCTTTCTTAGTATTAAACTCATTTGTGTATTTTTCTTCAATCTTAATAATCTTATTTTCATCAGTTTCATTTGATATCTCGCCTCGTGCATTAACAATAATCTTGTTAAGTTCATCCATTTTCTTTTGATGTTCAGCATTAAGCTGTTTGACCTCTGACGAATTACTAACGACTTTTTGTAAATCGACAACAGCAATTGAATCTTCTGCCAAAGTATAACCAGTTGAAAGAAAAAATCCAAGTAAAGAAATAAATAAACTTTTTTTCATAATATGCCCTCCTATCGTTTAATATTTTTTATTTAAAAAACAAATATCACATCACACACATGGATAAATCGGTATAATTTATCATTAAGAAATGTTACAAAAAACAAAAATAATGAAATTTGACCTAATTTATATACTTTATATATATGTAAGATAATAAAGATAGGACTGCAACGTGGTTAACACAAGTTTATGCGTAGATATTAAATATAAAGCGCCTAACGTTGGTGAAAGTCTGCTTATGGGTATTGCTAACGGACTCGGAGGCTGTACTTCTTATGGCGGATATGGTCCTTTTGGTTCATTAACAGGTTTCGGTGGCTACGGCATGGGCTGTGGGGGGCTGACAAGTGACATTGGTAGTATTCTGTGCGGAACTGCAATGAATATCGCATATGGTGGATTAGGTGGCTGCGGTATCGGCTTAGGCGGAATGGGTGGATATGGCATGGGAATGTACGGAATGGGTGGATATGGAATGGGAATGTACAGTTTTGGCGGGTGTTCGACTGATTTTGCACTGGCTCAAGCAGGCGCACAACTCGGCACAGAACTTGCTGCTATTGGAATGAATGCTATAGATAGATTAACAATGAGTAAATCTGAAAAACAAGCAATAAAAACTAAAACAGAAGAACGCTTTAACACTCTGGCAGAGGCAAAATTAAAAAAAGAACATCCTGAAATAATAACAAAGATTGAAAATGCTCAAAAAGCAGTCGAAGCAGCAAAAATTATTAAAACTTCCACAGATAAAATTGCGGATTATGATAAAGTAATTAGTGATTGCAAAAGTAAGTTATCGCAACTAGGGACCAAAGTAGAAACTGCTCCAGCTGGTGAAACTGATGAAGCAAGAAAAACACGAGAAAATAAAAATAGAGAGATTGATAGATTAAATGGATTAATAAAAGCAGCAGAAGAAAATAAGAAAACAGAAGAAAAAAATATAAATGAAGCTTATAAGGTCCTTATGAATGCACAAATCAAAGATCTAAATCTTGCAAATGCAACACCAGATGAAATTGATAAAGCAGCACAAGATGCACTAAACAACGCAAAAACGGAAAAAAGTAAAAAAATAGAAGAATATGGAAAAAACAAAAGTAGTATAGAAACATAATAAAACAACAATTGCTTAGCTTGCGTTTTAACGTATTCTAAGAGAAAATAAAAAAAATTTCCCCATCTTACATCTTACATAAATTTTCAGCCGGACTTAGGTCCGTTTTTTTTTATTAAAATATACAAATTTTATCACCATGGGGGCAAATCTTGGGGGTAAATAGGGGGGGGCAAATCTTGGGGGTAAATAGGGGGGGTAAATCTTGGGGGGG
>CAJOOM010000013.1 GCA_905236775.1 Candidatus Gastranaerophilales bacterium | reverse complement strand
ACCTGTGTTGATAAATCCTACTGTTTTTAAACTTTCTATTGCTTTGTTATCAGCATTTTTATATAAATCGTTTTGATAACCTCGTCTGTTTCTGACAACATAAGTAAGTGCTTTTAGTTTTTTATCCTTTATACTTAAACTCTTTGCACCAAAACTTGTTTGATTATTTTGAGTATTTACCGCTTGAACTTGCATAATTATTTACCCCTTAAATTTTGGTATAGGACTTTGAAAAAGTTCGGTCTTTTGCTTTCTATTTTTTCATTAAATTCTTTCATTTGTTTTTGAGCTTCGCCCATTTCTTGCATTGAATGTTCTTTTAATTTGCTTAACTCATAAGCTGAATATTCATTTTGTTTATAAATTTTAGAACTGTCATTAAAAATAAATAGTTCTTTATTTACTGCTTTACCGAATTTATTATTTTTAAAGTCATAGATTCTATATGAGTGTAAATTTCTTTTTTCAACATTAGTATTACCTAAATCATCAGATGTTCTTATTATTCTGCTTGTAACTGTTGTTCTCAACCCTGCTTTATTAATTCCGTCATGAAGTGTTTTTACCATATTAACTTCGGTTTGAGGAGTGCCACTTGGATTTTGGAGTAACATTTCAGCAGAATAAATCTCATGCAAATGGAGCATGAAAAAAATACATGATATGTTAGACTTTGAGCATGGAAGAGGAAACAACACAATATCCAATAGATTCAAGGTGTAAAGACTGTTCTTTGTTTCAAGTAGTAGAAGAAATGAAGAAAGAAATTGTTGTATTAAAAGCAAAAGTAGCAAGTTTAGAAAAAGAACTTGAACAATATCGCAAGCCACCCAAAGACTCAACAAATAGTTCAATTCCGTCATCCCAAAATCGTTGGAATAAAAAATATCCACCAAGACCAAAATCAACAAAAAAAGTTGGTGGACAATTTGGTCATATTGGTTGTAATAAACCCTATTTAAAGCCCACAGAAATAATAAATTTAAATGATGATGTTTGTCCATATTGCGGAAAAACTCACTTTGAAGAAAAAATATCAAAATTAAAAAGAAAACAAGTTATTGATTTAGAAATAAAACCTGTTGTAAAAGAATATCAGCAACATCATTTAATATGCAGTAATTGCAAGCGCAAAATACCAAATCAGCCATTTCCAATAAAAGGAAATGTTGAGTATGGTGATAACATTAGAACGACTGTAGGATATCTAAATATCCAACACAATTGCAGTTATGTAAGATTACCTCAAATATTTGAAGATTTATTTAATATCAAAATATCGCAAGGAACTATTAATAATATATTAAAAGAATTAGCAGACGATTTAAAAAACAAATATATTTCTATTCAGAATTTTATTAAAAATTCTTCAATAATAGGTTCAGATGAAACCGGTATGAGAATAAACAAAAAGAACTGTTATTTGTGGACATTTCAAAATCCACAAGCAACCTTTTTTGTTGGTAGCAAAACAAGAGGTTATGAAGTCATACAAGATGTTATTGGAAAAGACTTCAAAGGAACTTGGATAAGTGATAGATATAGCGGTCAGTTAAAAGTTGATTGTTCACATCAACTGTGTTCATCACATCTTATTCGAGATTGTAACTATGCAATAGAGTCTGATAATACACATTTTCCCAAACGACTAAAAAAACTTTTAAAGGAAACTATACAATTTAAAAACAAATATGGAGAAGAGTATAACCCTAATACAAAAGAGATATTTAGAGAAAAAGAAAAATACAAGGAAAGGTTATTTAATATCTTTAAAAATAAACCAAGACAAACAAAAGAAGAAACAAGAAAATTATGGAATTCTCTGGTATATAGACAAAAAGAAATATTATTATTTTTGGAGGATAAAGAAGTTCCTGCTACAAACAATGCTTCAGAAAGATCTTTGAGAAATCGTGTTATCAAAAACAAAGTATCAGGTTGTTTTAGAAGTGAACTAGGTGCTTTTTGTAATGATATACTTTCTTCTGTTATTGAAACTGCGAAAAAACAGAAAGTTAGTCTAATAGATGCTTTAAACCCTGCGCACTCGTTTGCTTTTTAAGAAGGATAAATCTTACATTATACCATTTCTTAGTCAGTTATTCAAATTAAACCTGCTGAAATGTTACATTTTGGAGCAAATGATAACCCTGCAACCTTTTGCCTATTGCATAACTTGCCGCTTTAATTTTTGGAAATGTTATCATAATATGTACTCCTTAATTTATCCCTTCTATTACTCCAAGTATAGCATAAATTTTTCATTTACCCCGCAAAAAAATTTTTTAGTGGTAAATGTATTTTGTTTTCACTTTGACTTCCGACTAAATATCTCAAACTCGCGATACTTTATCTCAAAATCCCTGACACAAAACACGTACTGTACCCTGAAATGTGGACATGTATTTTATGGTATTGGTTAAGAGACTCGAACTCTCGACCTGATATTTAGTTGTCATTCACAATTTAACTCTGTATTAGAGCAATATCAAGCTTTTTGATTATACATTTACCCTTTTTGTATCATTTTGACACATATTTTTTCAAATAATTGCCTAAATTATATTTCCTTTTTAAAGAATCATAAGTCATTCTACGGATTTTGCCTGTTATCGGATAATCAATAAATGCTCTGTCGTGCAATCCAGCTATCGCCCATAAAATAGCTACATAACCGTTTGCGGAAGGTGAATCATAAGCATATTTATCATTCAAGTATATCGCAGTTTTGAGCGCAACATCCGATGAAGATGTCCATTCCGTAATCTTTTTCGCCCAATACATCCTTAAACATCCGTGGATTGTTCCTTCTTTAATCAGTTGAAATTGAGTTGCATTCCATAGTTTATCGTGTGTTTTAGCATTTTCTAATTCTTTAAGAGAATAAATATATGGTCTGATATCGTAATTATGATTTTCTAATGACAATCTTGCCCAAGTCGGAATACTTGAAAAATCCTTAAAAGAATTGGCGTGCAAACAAAAATTATCTGCCAATTCTTTTTTTACAATAAGTTCTTCCAGAAATATCTCTTTATTTATATCATTTACCCCTGATTTTATAACCTCAAGTGCAACTCTTTGAGAAGAGATAAAACCTAAATTCAAGTGTTTGGATAAACCTGATAATACATTTTTTGACATGTCATTTTTGTATTCAGCGTAATATTGAAGTTTGTTGTTTATAAAATCGTCTAATACATAATCTGCTTCGTTTTTTTCTGTTGTTAGATTATCAAATTCAGTCAAAAAAGGATAAATGTTGTAGTAGATTTTTCTGCGTAAAGTTGCGGCAGAGTATTCCTGTTTATCAGAAACATATCTTGCAGGAATTAAATTGTGTCCGTCAATTTCATATATTTTAAAATCTGCATTTTTTAAATAATCTCTTTTTAAATCGGGTTAAAATCGAAGATTATCAAAGCCGGGTTCAAGTTTTTAATAATTTCAGCCGGTGATTTTTCAATAACTTCAACATCTAAACCAATATTTTTAAATTGCCTTGTTGCTTGTGCAATTTACCTATCTATAAATTCTTGTTTTGGTTTATAATCATAATTTATTTTCGGATGAATAATTTTTAAGGGTAAATTATGTTCTCTGCTTTTTTGTATTGCAAATTGCAGGGCAAAATTATCTTT
>CAJOOM010000012.1 GCA_905236775.1 Candidatus Gastranaerophilales bacterium | reverse complement strand
TCTTCTGTAAACGATTCCTCTTTTAAAATTTCCGGTTCTTGTACAGGCTCAATTTCCTGAATCGGTTTTATTTCTTCTTTTACAGCTTCTTCTACTTTTTCGATTTTTTCGATTTTTTCAGCCTTTTTAGATTTTTTAACTTTCTTATCTTTTTTTGTTTTTTCAGGAACTTGTTCTTTGTCTCTATCTACTTTTAAGAAGCAGTCAACAAGTTCATGTACACCGTTTTTTGTTCTGAATAAAAGGCTTGCAAGCCCTGATAATTCATTATTTGAAAACTCTATATCAATAACATTTTTGTTATTATAATTAAAATTATTAATATGAACAGCATCTTCCAGCTCTTCAATGCCGTTAATAACACGTAAGAACTCTTGCATTACAACTGGTGATATAGCAAATATTACGTTAAACATTTCGTTAACGATGACATTATTGCCTAACCATTCTCCGTTTAATATAATGCCTTTTGTGTTTCTCATCACTTTTCCTTTTTAATCTTACACATGGTATATCGGCATTTTTTTTGTAAACTTTAGAGTTTTTACAAAAATTGTTACAATTCGTTACATACAAAATTTGCCGACATTTTGCTTATTTTTTAGAAAAATTTTGGTAACTATATACAATGTTACAGTAGATAAACAAGTCTTGTCATTGCGAAGGCGATTAGCCTGAAGCAATCCAGCCTTTTATTAACTGTTTTTATTTAATCTACTATATCATAGTACAAATCATTCCAATCAGGATTGTTTAACTCTATTAAATCAAGTTTTGATTTTCTGTTGCCACTCTTTAACTGTTTTTCTCTTGCTATTGCGGAGTTGATATCATAGCAAACTTCATAATAGCCTAATTTGTCAGTACCATATCGCTTTGTAAAACCTTCTACAAGCTTGTTTTTGTGTTGCCATACTCTTTTTACAAGGTCATTTGTTACACCCACATACAAAGTACCATTTATTTTATTGAATAAGATATAGACATAATATTGCTTGTTATTCATACATTAATAATATCAAATTATTAATGTTTATAAAAGGCTGGATTGCTTCGACCTAATCGGTCTCGCAATGACAACACTTGTTTTCTTTTAAGCTGCTATCAAATCTTGATAACGAGTTCTGACGGTCATATTTGTTAAAAGCCTGTTAAACCTACTGACTTCAGAATAATCTTTTGTATTGAAACGAAATACAAATTCGTCCAAATACTTTTGTAAATGTTTTTTAGACGTAAATTGGTATATTCCAATCAATCCTCTTTTAACCAAAGACCAAAATCCTTCAATATTATTTGTAAAAGCAAGTCCGTTAACATATTGGCTTAGATTATGCCTTACTACTGCATGAATGTAAAATTGAGATATCCGATTATATCCTAAGTATTCATCAGTATAGATATTTGCAGAATCTCTTACACATTTAATAATTTCTCGTGTTAAAGTATCAGCGGTAACATTTTCTACTGCTTTTGCATTAACTTTTCCGTTTCGTTCAATCATACCTAAAACGGGAACTTTGTCCTTTGTACTTCTTCCTTGTGAATTTTCTACTTTTTTATTCTTATGCCTGTTTTTGTTCTTTCCGCCAATATATGTTTCATCTACTTCTACATGATTGTTAAGGATATTATCGTTTTCAAAACCAAAACATTTTCTTATTCGCTGCAAGATAAACCAAGCCGTCTTTTGAGTTACATTTAAGTCTTTATGCAACTGTAATGATGCAATTCCTTTTTTGTGAGAAGTTATAAGATAAATAGCCATAAACCATTTCCTTAAAGGAATATTAGATGCTTCAAACAAAGTTCTTGTTCTAACATTAAAGTATCTGTTGGAGTTCTTGCAATAATATCTGTTATTTTTGCATTTATATACTTTTGAATTTTCATCAAATGGACTAACTACATTACCATTCCATCTGATTTGCTCTAAATGTTTAATACAAGCCTTTTCGGTAGGAAATGCTTTTTGCAATTCATACAAAGAAGTGAATTTATTTAGTTTTAAAGTTAGTCTATCGTCTTTCATACCCTAAGTATAACATCCCTATATAACACATGTGGTCGCAAAACCTTAAACAGAGACGATTTTAGTCTATTTTTAGACATAAAACTTTACATTCTACTCTCGGCTCTAATATATTATACTTAACTTTTCAGACGACTTAACTTTTTAAGAAATACAAAAGACGAATTGATAAATTTTATCAATCCGTCTTTTGAATACTATTTTAACTAAGTACAGTTTTATATTTTATATTAAATAATTAAGAGGATTTTTATATCCACCATTAGGCACTGGGACATGTGGAATATCTTTTTGTTGTTTTTTCATCATTTGTTTATGCTCATAAAGTTGAATAGCTTGCTTTGGATTTGATGGTGTTGAACGTTCAAAATCTGATTCAGTTTGTCCTTCTTTTGCCCAATACAATCCTGCCGCTCTTGCATTTGCAGCTTCTTCTTTGTTTAGAAACTGTTGCCCTAGTTTATTTGGTGTTCGGTCAGTATTGTATGTGCTAAAACTAAGATAATCAGACATATTATT
>CAJOOM010000011.1 GCA_905236775.1 Candidatus Gastranaerophilales bacterium | reverse complement strand
CCGAACACGGAAGTTAAGCTCTGTGGTGCCGAAAATAGTGCCTTGGCGACGAGGTGTGAAAATAGGGAGATGCCAATACTTGTAGCGGATTTTATGAAAATTTACAATTTGTTTGCTTTTGGTTACAGTCTTTTTTTATTTATTGTTCTAATTGTATTTTTGTAATATACTTTACTATATAGTTTGCTTTTTTGTTTGTTTTTTAGGTGCTTAATATGCGAAGTCGTCTTGAAAGTTTATTTACTAGAATTGAATTATATGAGAATACTGATAATGCAATAATTCGCGATGTTATTTTTATTATTTCTTCTGTGGCTGCTTTTAGTGTGTTTTTAAATTTATATTTTACTAAATTGGACGAAGCTTCTCAGGTATCCGATGTTCCTTTTATTTCAGTATCCATTACACAGTTTGTTTTTTCTCTTTCAATTATTTTAGAAATGATGGGATTAATAAAGAATAAGGAAAAAGGTTTTTCACGTATATTAATTATATTTCAGATACTATTTGCAACATGCATTTGTGGTATTTCGATTTTTGTTACTTCTCTTGATAATTCGATTTTTTCTATTGATCTTAGAAGTATTTTGTTGATTATTAATTCATTTTTTATTGTATTAATCGCAACAGTGTTTTTATTTGATATTACAATTTCATGTATTTTCTTAACAAATAAATCAAATTATAAACCAGAGAATAATATTATATAAAAGGAGGGGTTATAATGATAGTTTTTTTAATTATTTTAGGTATTATTTTTTTACTTGGTTTTATAATCCCTGTTATTATTAAATTGTTCTTAAGTATAAAGACTAATGATAATAAGAATAAGAATAAGAATACAGAAACCAAATTGGATTCGCTTGTCAAAGTTGATTTCGATATTAATCTTGCAAGTTATATTGCCTCCAAAAAAGGACAAACTAACTGTGAAATAAAAAATAATACTAATTTATCTTGTTTAGAATTAATAAATAATTCATCCGATAATATTGTGTCTAATGATACTCATTCTCAATTTCCTGAGAATAAAATTTTATCATTTTTTTAATTTTGAGGGAATTATGGTAAATGCAAATGATGTTAAAAGTTTATATGATTTGGTGAATAAGTTTTTTTTAAGTAATTTTAGCGAATCTGATAACGTACAAAATGTTTTTGGAATCAACAAAAATGTATTATATGAGATATTAAATAAAGTTGAACAACGAAAAGAATATTTTAGGATTTTTCATAATATAAATATTTCAGAGTTTAAACAGATAGCATTGACTGTTTTTTGGACACTAAAGCTTAAACCCATTTTCTTAAAATATAATGATGAATTAGTAGAAAATGATTATGAAATTAAAGATCCAGTAAGAGATTATGTATCAATCAATGAGGCTTTTGGCATATATATGATTATTCATGGTCTTAGAGCTTTAAAAGAAAACTCTGATAATAATTCATCTAATAAGAGAATTTCTGATTTTTTCACTAATGATTATATCTATGAGTTACGATATACATTTTATTATCGTGATATAAGTAAGGAATCAATGATATTACTGGTTGAAACTATTGCTAAAGCCGTTGGTTATGAACCCTACTCTTGCGGTTAAGAGTCTTGTTTCAATAATATATTTTCCAATTGTTATATATGTTCTTTTGATGGTTGTTGTTTTTTATATAAAACAACGCCATTATTTTTTATGGAAGAAGTGTATATAGTGATTAGAATATCAAATCAATTGGCAGAACAAGTTTCTAAGAAAGAGAAAGTGATAAAGACAGTTTACTGCCTGTACCGTGTGTCAACAAAAAATCAAGCTGAAGCAAATGATATACCGTTGCAAAGAGTGGCTTGCCATCAGTTCGCCGATTCGCATGAAGGCTGGATAATCCGTAAGAAGTTTTATGAATTAGGTGTGTCGGGTTTTAAGGTTTCCGTATCCGATAGAGACAAGATTCAAGAGTTGAAAGCCTGTGCCGAGAGGGGAGAATTTGATGTTCTTCTTGTTTTTATGTATGACATACTTGGCAGGCGCGACGATGAAACACCGTTTGTTTTAAGATGGTTTTATAAAAACGGAATTGAGGTTTGGTCTGTTAAAGAAGGACAGAAGGTTTTTGACAGCAGTACCGATGATTTGCTTAATTATGTGTATTTCTGGACAGCTAAAGTAGAAAGCGTTAAAATAGCGATGAGAGTAAGAACAAAATTGAGACAAATGGTGTCAGAAGGGAAATATACCGGTGGAACGACACCGTTTGGATATCAGCTTGTTCATTCCGGTCAATATAATCATAAAGGGCAGGAACGGTTAAAGCCTGAGGTGCTTCCTGATGAAGCGAATATTGTAAGAATGATTTTCAGAGAAACCGTTTTGTATGGCAAGGGATCCCACATTCTCGCTGAGAAGATAAATGATATGGGTATTCTTACTCACAATGGCGCTAAATTTCAAAGCATCACTATAAACAGAATTTTGCGTAATCCTATTTATTGCGGATATTTTTATCGAGGCGGTATTTTGTCCCCGAGAATAGATGACATACAAATCATTGACGACAGTTTGTATAACGAGGTCCAAAGAGTTCTGGATAATAAGCTGACCTTTAATAAGGAACACAAATCTTTAATTAAATCAAATTCTAAGAACTTATTATCCGGCAACGTTTACTGCGGCTATTGTGGTGAAAAGATGTGTGCGTCTTCTAATGATTACTATTATAAAGCGATTGACGGCACAAAGCACTGGAACAGCCGAACGAGATATATTTGCGCCGGACGTGCGCTTTCACGCTCGGATTGCAAAGGTCAGGGCACTTTTACCGCTAAATATGTTGATTCACATGTTGTGGACTATATAAATAAATGTCTCACAGAAATCATGAGAGAAGATATTAATACGGCAATGAGTAAAAAATACGCAAATTCGCTAAGTTCGTTAAAAGCAAAAATACGTAAGATTGAAGATAAAAAGGAGCTGCATTCTCTACGGATAAAAGCTTTGTATAATCAGGTTGCTGATTCATTGCTGGGAAAAAGCGTTTATAATCCCGAAATTATTTCTGAATCCATATTGAACGAAAAAGAACAGTTAGATGCAGCCGAAAGAGAAATCTGTGTATTAAAAGAAGAAGTCAAGGATACTGATACGCTAAGAAGCAGCTTGAGTTTACGTATTGAAGAATTCAGAAATTTATTGCAGGATTTTGAAAATTCTGAACTGGACAAGAAACGCCTGATAATCAAAAAAATAATTGACAAAGTTATCGTTGGTAAAGGTAACGGTGAAAAGACGAAGTATAATGTTGAAATACAGCTGAATGAATGGTACGCTGATTTGGTTTAGACAGAGAAACAGCAACACCGCACAGAAAACGTGAAGTGTTGCCGTTGCAGTATCATTATTAATCTTTTAAGCATCCAATCGGCACAACATAAATTCCGTCGGGTCTTTGGTAAGCAAAATCGCCTACACCAATCAGAACCATTTTAAATGACGGTTCTTTCATTTTTGTTGTGTCGATTTTGGATGAGAGCTCCTTCAGTGTTTCCGCGCCTTCTTCAATCAGCTTATCGCCGCCGAGTTTGATTTCAATCAGACCGTAAGAACCGTTGCGCAGGTGAATGACTGCGTCGCATTCGAGCCCTCGGCTGTCACGATAATGATAGACGTTTCCTTTTAATGCGTCGGCAAATACACGTAAATCGCGGACGCACATAGTTTCAAATAACAAACCAAAGGTGTTTAAGTCATTTATCAAATCATTCGGACCTAATCCCAATGCAGCTGTGGCAATTGAAGGGTCAATATAGTAGCGTGTATCAGATGTTCTTATCGCTGTCTTGGAGCGAAGATTCGGGTTCCACGCTTCCATATCTTCCACAACAAAAATCTTTTTCAGCGCGTTGATATACGAGTACACAGTATCAAGGTCAAATCCGGCGTTGTCATTTGCGAGAACATCCTTGCATATTAGCTCAGCGGATGCCTGCGTTCCTTGATTGCGGGCATAGGAGCGCATCAGTCTTTTAACTCTCTCGGGATTGCGCGATACGCCATCAACTCTTGAAATATCTGATTTAGTTACTGCTTCATAATAATCAAAAGCCTGCTCTAAGGCGACTTCGCCGTTTAGCTGAACAGCCTGCGGCCATCCGCCGCGGCAAACAAGATAAGCCAGCTTTTCAAGGTCGATTGAATTCATTCCGAAGATAGCTTTTGGCGACTGGAACAACTCGGTAAGCGTAACCTCGCCGGTTGATTCTTCTGATTCCCATAAGGACATCGGACGCATTTTTACCCACGCAAACCTGCCGGTTCCCGTGTGATGTATGTTGTCCATCGAAGCAGGAACAGCAGAACCGGTCAAAATAAACTGTCCCAAATTATCCCTGTGATCTACCTCAAAGCGAATAGCGTCCCAAAGCTTAGGTGCAATTTGCCATTCGTCAATTAATCGGGGCGTTTCACCGACAAGCAGTCTTTTCGGACTGATTTCAGCCATCGTTAGGTTTTGTTTCTCCTTTTCGGGGTCGGACATATACAGCACGCTTTTGGCAATTTGCTCACAGGTGGTTGTTTTGCCGCACCATTTCGGTCCCTCCACCAACACCGCGCCTTTGCCCATAAGCTTTTGTGCAAGAATTCTGTCCGCTAATCTCTTTTTATATTGTTTCATATTCATCCCCCCATAACATTATTCTATATAATATTATAGCGTGTTATACATTTTTGTCAATGCAATTCGGCAACATGTCGAATTATTATTCGGTAATTTGTGAATGGCTTTATCGGTAAATTGTTAAAAGTGCATCCTTGGAATGAATGAAATACGATAAAAATAACGCTTGCACCACTTATAAAAACAGCGAAATGCGGCTTTAATAAGCCATTTTTAAGAATTATGATTAACACTCACTCGGTAGTGCAGACGTATATTCATACCTCACACTAACGGGTAGGCTTGGAGAGAAACCAGAGAAATCTGGACGCCTACTTAGGTAGGGTAGATGATCCTCAATAGCTCAGTCGGTAGTGCAGACGTACATTCAAACCTCACACTATCGGGTATGGAAAATATTAAAATTGCATAAAAATTCTTTCAGAAATGTTGGAATTTTGCACATTCCTCCATAGCTCAGTCGGTAGCGGTGGGACAACTAAAATACCCGACGATACAAACTTAGTTTTGAGGAATTTGCAAAACAAATG
>CAJOOM010000010.1 GCA_905236775.1 Candidatus Gastranaerophilales bacterium | reverse complement strand
TTAAAATCTTGAGCCAACCTTACGAGCGCTTCATAAACCGAACTGTCACCGTGCGGGTGATATTTACCAAGAACTTCACCAACAATTCTGGCACATTTTTTAAACGGCTTATCAGGTGTCATACCCAGCTCATTCATTGCATATAAAATACGCCTATGAACAGGCTTCAAACCATCTCTGACGTCCGGTAGAGCACGTCCTACAATAACTGACATAGCATAATCTATGTAGCATTTCTTCATTTCGTCTCTTATGTTAACAGGAACTATCTTTCCGTCCGAAAATATATTTTGCTGACTCAAAATCTTTCTCCTCTATCCCTTAATGCTTATAATAAACGAGGTTAAAATGGTCTAAATGCCATATATATTTACCCCTATAGCTTTATTGTATCATAAAAAGAAAAATTCTGTAAAGCATGTATACTACACCAGATTAGATTTTTAATTTTTTTGTTTTATTGTAAATTTTTGTAAATTTTGAGAAAAAATAACGCAAATTTTAAATTTATCAACTTTATAAATAGTGACAGCAGAAATATAAAAGGAGCAAAATTGTGAACATAGAAAAACTTATTGGACCATTCGTAGACATTACACCTAAATCAAACATAGTAAAAAAAGCAGAAAAAAACATTTTAAAAGAAACTAAACAAAAAACAAATTTTTTACTTCCAGATAATAAGATGGATTTGCAAACTTACACAAAAAACTTAGAAGAATCGCTTAAGAAAAATCCTAATGACTTGGAACTAAGAATTCAATTAGCTTACACAAGAAACTTGTGCAAATAACTGATATAAAGTTATTCTCCTTTTGTGTTATCATATAAAAAGATTACAAAAAGGAGAAATCAATGAACATATTTGAAGAATTGCAGGAAAGAGGTTTAATCGCACAAGTTACCGACCTAAAAGAGATAAAAGAACTCATTAATAACGGCGGAGCAAGATTTTATATAGGATTTGACCCAACCGCAGATTCTCTTCACGTAGGTCATTTCATGGCTCTTTGTCTTATGAAAAGGCTGCAAATGGCAGGGAATAAGCCTGTTGTACTAATCGGCGGAGGTACCGGCTATATTGGCGACCCTTCAGGTAGAAGTGACATGCGCTCGATGATGACTCCTGAACAAATTCAACACAACTGTGATTGCTTCCGTAAACAAATGGAAAGATTTATTGAGTTTGGTGAAGATAAAGCTATTATGGTTAATAATGCTGATTGGCTTTTAAGTTTGAACTATATCGAGCTTTTAAGAGAAGTTGGTGCTTGTTTTTCGGTTAATAATATGTTGCGCGCTGAATGCTATAAGCAAAGAATGGAAAAAGGCTTAAGCTTTTTAGAATTTAACTATATGATTATGCAAGCATATGATTTCTACTACTTACACCAAAAATACGGCTGCAATATGCAATTCGGCGGTGATGATCAATGGAGTAACATGCTAGCCGGTACTGAATTAATCCGTAAGAAAACAAGCGAAGATGCATACGCAATGACGATTACTCTTTTAATGAATTCTGAGGGCAAAAAAATGGGTAAGACCGCAAAAGGCGCCGTTTGGTTAGACCCTAATAAAACATCTCCATTTGAATTCTACCAATATTGGAGAAATGTAGATGATGCAGATGTTATGAAATGTATTAAAATGTTAACATTCTTGCCAATGGAACAAATTAAAGAGATGGAAAATTGGGAAGATTCACGCATTAACGAAAAGAAAGAAATCTTAGCATACGAATTAACAGAACTGGTTCACGGAAAAACAGAAGCAGATAATGCAAAAAAAGCTGCATACGAACTTTTCCAAGGTTCAGGAAATTCTGAAAATATGCCATCAACAGAACTTATACAAGATGATTTATTTGAAGATAAAATCAGTATAGTGAAGCTTGTTGTAAAATGCGGATTCGCCTCAAGCAATGCAGAATCTAAACGATTAATACAACAAGGCGGAATTACAGTTAATGATGAATGTATAAATACTCTAGATAAAACATATACTTCTTCAGAATTAAATAACGGTTTGATATTACGTAAAGGAAAAAAACATTTTCATAAAATTATTTTAATTTAAATTATACTTTTTTTAAGTCTTTCCGAACGATTTTCGCTTAATAAATTTTTAAGTTTCATAATGGCTTGTGCATGAAGCTGAGAAGTTCTTGATTCAGACAGATTTATTGCATCACCGATTTCTTTTAGTGTCATATTTTCGTGGTAATAAAGTACCATAATCGTTCTTTCTCTCTCCGGTAGTCTTCGCAAAGCATCCTCCAACTCTTTTTTTACATCTTTTTCTTCCAGCTTTTCGTGAGGTTCTAGAGAGTGTGTATCTTGAATCGTATCAATTACTTCAATATCACCCTCCGATGTCCCTTTTTTTTCATAAATTGATGTGACAGTTGTATCGTCTGACAAAAGTTGTTCTACTTTTTCCTCTTCTATTCCTAAATAAGTTGCAATTTCACTATTAGTTGCGGCTCTTCCAAATTGCAGCTTCAATTCATCTTGAGCTTCTTTTACATCCTTTATTTTTCTTCTTATACTTCTAGGTAAAAAATCTTGTGAACGGATTTTATCAATTATAGTACCTCTTATACGTACTAATGCATATGTTTCAAAGCGTGCGCCCATTTTATATGAGTATTTTTCTACTGCATCAATTAAACCTTCTACAGCATAAGATGAAATGTCTTCAAAAGTAAATGTAGGCGGCAGAGAAACTTTTACACGTCCTACTACATATTTTGTTAGATATATATATTGCAAAATCAAAGTATCACGAAGTTCTTTATTATCGTGATTATCAAAGTATTTTTGCCACATATCAATCAATTCTTCTGTGGTTGCGCGTTTTATTTTATTGTAAGACGAGAACTCGTGCTCCATTATTAAATCCTAACTATTATTTTTTATTTTAGTATCTTTTTTTAAAAACGTTATCATATATTTAGATGAAATTATTAAGATTTATTAATAAAAATAAAGCATAATTAATATATAATATTTATATATAAATTTGGAAAATAAATTTTTGAATTTATATTATGAAAACCGCTTATAATGTACATTTTACACTTTATAATCAAAAAAAAAAGACCACTTTACAAACGTATTATTTCGAGTTAACATGTATGCATAGAGAATATAAAGAAAGTGTGTGTGATTATGATTCAACCTGTCAATGCCTTGTCCCCTAAGGTGTTTTTTAGGGGAGAAACTTCAATTGATGAAAAAGAAGTATCGAAAAAGCAGACACAAAAGAGATTGGCTCTTATTAATGCAGGAGGAATTTCTGTAATACTTGGAGCTGCTACAACTGCTATTGCCAGAAGCAATACTTCATCCTGGAAACATGCAGGATATTTCGGAATTGGTTCTGCTCTAATCTCCATGATGTTCTTGGGACCCGGTTTTTTGTACAAAGCCGGAATAAATACTTCTAAACCAGTGGACAAAGACGTTTTTACAAAAGAAAAAAAGTTAGTACCTGAAGTAAACGGAATTTCTAATGTAGCAAAAAATACTGCAAAAACAACTATTAAATTAATGCCCAAAATTTAACAGATTAGTCTATCGGTGATTTTTTACCAAGTCCAAACCCTTCTTTTGCTACTTTATACAATCCAAAAATACCAAGTCCCCAAGCACCCGCCTTTTGTAACTTACCTTTTGCGGCAAGAGCAATTGCAGAAAGAGTTACCGGAACGATATTATTTGCGAGCGAACCAAGAGCTCCGCTGATAAATCCTTTTGTTTTTCCTACTACCGGAATTAGCGGATTATTTGCTCTTAAATGAGAAATTTTTTTCTGCAATTCATTAGTAACATGGCTGGCATCTGTATTTGACATTTCGGCAGCGACAGCTTTTTCAAAAACATCAGAAGACATAGCTTCTGATTCTACAGCTGAATGATGCTGTGCATGAGCATATGCATCATAAGCGACTGCACTCATGCCTGCAATTCCAATTGTCTTACATATTATATTAGCCATACGTACCATTTTTACTCAGCCTTACTTTCATTGTTATCTTTTTTTGCAGAAGTAATCGGAACTTCTTTAATTTCTACATCTGCTGACATCTTAAGAAGTGCATCAGCTGCCTGCATTACATCTTCTTTATCAGACTTAGGATTAGATTGAATATCTTTTAACAATTTTACAGTATAATCATTTCCGGATGCAAGTTGAGAAGAAAATGCTGATAAAGCTGCTATTCGCACAAGTTTCGATGGATCTTGCATCATTTTATTAAGTAGTGCATTTAGTGCAGCATCATCATATCTGCTTTTATCTTCATCTAACCTTTTTAGAACTTCTTTTGAAGCCATAATTCTAACTTCATCATTCGGATTGTCAAGATAATTTTCCAATGAACGTATATATTCATCAGTTAACGCAATTATCCGTTTTTCTTTTGTATTTTTCTTTCTTTCATTTTGTTCAGCTATTCTATCATTAATATCTCCGATTATATTTTCAGAAAGGGTTGTGTCTGATTTTCCTCCTTGATTTTCTGCATTTGATAATCCGGTTCCTGTTGTAGAGGAGCCTTTTTCGTTAACATTTGTCGTATTATAGTTATTTAAGTAATACTGAGGAGGATATGCATAAGGATAACCTTGATTAACTTCAGATTTTATCTTTGATTGAGGACTATCATTTTGATATTCGCTACAATATGCTTGAGGACAAGCATTGACATTTTGCGGATTTAAAATCTGATTTGCAGGAGTAATAGCCGGTACACCATACGGAGAAAGATTTACAGCAGGATTTGCTATTTGTATGGTTACACCTGAATAGTTTGGCTGTGGATTAATTAATTGATTTGACATACTTAAATTACCTTTATCTAACACACTTTATATATATAAAGTACAATTCAACAAAAAAATTGCTATTTCTTATAGATTTTGTTACGAATTGTTAAGATAAATTTTTAAATAGTCAGGTATTCAATCGTTTAACTAAAAGTGTATCTCCTACAATTAAACTATTGATTTTCCCCTTTTATATAGTAAAATTAGGCATGTATAGGAAACCGTTTAACCTAAGTAAAGGAGGAAATATAAATGGAAACTTATGGAATCGAAAAATGGGGAATAACTTCTCCAAAAGCAGTTCACAGAAACTGGACACCTGCTCAATTAACAGAAGCAGCTTTATCAAGAGGGGAAGGCAAACTTTCTGAAACAGGAGCTTTAGTTGTTACAACAGGTAAATACACTGGTCGTTCACCTAAGGACAAATTCATTGTTGATACAGAATCTATCCACAATGATATCGCTTGGGGTAACGTAAATAGACCTATCTCAAGAGAAGCTTTTAACTCTATAAGAGATAAAATCGCTAACTACTTAAACGGCAAAGAAGTATTTATATTTGATGGTTTTGCAGGTGCAGACAAGAAATATACTCAAAAATTCAGAGTTATCAACGAATTAGCATCTCAAAACATGTTCATTCACCAATTATTAATTAGACCTACAGCAGAAGAATTAGCATCTTATGGTGAAGCAGATTACACAATTCTTTGCGCACCTGGCTTTAAATGCGATCCTGCTATTGACGGAACAAATTCTGAAGCTTGTATCGCTATTGACTACGAAGCTCATACAATTATTATCGCAGGTTCTCAATACTCAGGCGAAATCAAAAAATCAGTTTTCGCTACTATGAACTACGTTATGACTAAGAAAAACGTACTTCCGATGCACTGTTCAGCAAATATGGATCCTGAAACTCACGAAACAGCTGTTTTCTTCGGTTTATCAGGAACAGGTAAAACAACTCTTTCAGCTGACCCTGCTCGTAAGTTAATCGGTGATGACGAACACGGCTGGTCTCCTGACGGTGTATTCAACTTTGAAGGCGGCTGCTATGCTAAATGTATTAACTTAACAGAAGAAAATGAACCTGATATTTATCACGCAATTAAATTCGGTTCGTTAGTTGAAAACGTAATTATGAACGATGAAACAAGAGAACTTGATTTTGCTGACGGTTCATTAACTGAAAACACTCGTGTAGGCTACCCTGTTAACTACATCAACAACGCTGCTATTCCTTCTAAAGGCGGAATACCGAAAGTTGTTGTATTCTTAACAGCTGATGCATTCGGTGTTCTACCTCCAATCTCAAGATTAGACAAGAATGCTGCTATGTACCACTTTGTAACAGGCTTTACTTCTAAATTAGCTGGTACTGAAAGAGGTATTACAGAACCTGTTCCTACATTCTCAACATTATTTGGCGAACCATTCATGCCGATGGATGCTTCAGTTTACGCAAAAATGTTAGGTGACAAACTTGACCAATACGGAACGAAAGTATACTTAGTTAACACAGGTTGGGCAGGCGGTTCTGCTTCATCAGGCGCTAAGAGAATGAAACTTGCATACACTCGTGCAATGGTTACAGCAGCTCTTAACGGCTCATTCGATTCTATCGAATTCAAACACCACGATGTATTCAACGTAGATTATCCTACATCTTGTCCTAACGTTCCTGCTGAAATGTTAGACGCAAGAGGAATGTGGGCTGATAAAGCAGCATACGATGAAGCAGCTAACAAGTTAGCAACTATGTTCAACGATAACTTCTCTAAGAAGTATCCGAACATGCCGTCAGAAATCGTAAACGCAGGCCCTAAACCAATGAGTTTGGTATAGTTAACAAAAAAGAAATATTAAAACACGGTTTTTGCATTTTGCAAAAACCGTGTTTTATTGTGTATTTATATTATAATGCAGATATTATTTTAATAGAAAATTCATTGATTTTTATAATAAAAATGTTAAAATAAAAAAAGAACATTCAAAATAGAATACAGGCTAAAGATTTATATTAACATTCGCTGAATTTTGTATAAGAAAGGAGGTCGCTATGTTAGTACAAATCAGCGAAAAAGAACTACTACTAATTATAGTAATAGTTCTTTGGCTCAGAACCCTTTATTAAGGGACGGGCTTGGGTGCTTTCGACCACCCTTGCCTGTATTCTTATTTTAACCTATTTTGAAAAATTTTCAAGTTACTGTTTTTTATTATTTATTATATTTTTTCGCGTTGAAATCCAACCTATAGACTTTGATGTCGTGGTGGGGTTTATGTTATTAAAATAAGGTGCATTGTTTGATGCACCTTATTTTTATTTGTTCGATGTTGTTGCGGTAAATTAAAAATTTACCACAACCTACAGGCTACATAGCTAGATAAATTAATAACCTTTTTCTTTGTTTATAGGATTATTTAAGTTATCAAAGGTTACCCACCTATTATCTAATTTTCCGTTTACAGGATGGTCTCTTAAAACTACTATTGTTGTGTTTAGTTCAGTTTCATGATACACATGGCTAATATTATTGTTATCTTTAGATGATACTAATACATCACCGCTAGAACCTATTAATTCATTATATTTATTTCCATTAGCATCACTATATTCACCCGAACTATATAATTCGTGATTTTCGAATTTTGTTTGAGTCCACTCTTGCCAAGCACTATTTCCAAAAATGCTTGAATATTCAAAATCAGATGCTTTTCCCATTCTTACTAATGAAGCAAATTTCGCTTTAAATAATGAAACTTCATTGTTGTCAATTTTGTCATTGTTGTTACCTGCAAAATCAATTTTTTTTGCGATACCTTTTAAAGTGTTTGTTAATGTTTGAATTTTAATTTCCATACTACTTTCTCCTTTTTATACTCGTATTTTATCTTGTGTATATATAAAGTATTTAAAAAGAAAATAATTGCCTGCCGTTTTTCTATTCTATTCTATTCTATTCTATTCTATTCTATTAGGTATTATAACTGAATTTCAGCCTTGTAAAATTTATCTTTACAATTTGTTACAATTTATATGTTTTTAGCTTTAATAGTAAAAATATCTTATTTTATATAATTTTTTCTCTATAAAGGATAAAAACATTGAAAAATTACAAAGTTTTTGCTATAATAGATTATGAGGTAGATTATGCACAACAGACAAACTTATTTAAACCAACTTATTAGATTTAAAGACCAGGAACTTATTAAAGTTATTACAGGAATAAGAAGATGCGGTAAATCCTCTCTTTTAGAGTTGTTTGCACAGTATTTGTCATCAATTGGTGTTAATAAAAATAATATAATCAAAATTAATTTCGAGGATTTAAAATACGACAACATTACATATAAAGAATTGCACGATGCGCTAAAAAATAAATTAGAGAATTCAAAAGAGAAAATTTATTTCTTGTTTGATGAAATACAAAAAGTTGAAAAATGGGAACTGGCAATCAACTCAATTCGTTTAGATAAAAAAGCTGATATTTATATTACAGGTTCAAATGCTTATTTATTATCTTCACAGCTTTCAACATATCTTTCGGGCAGATACGTTGAAATAAAAATGTTGCCGCTAACTTTCAAAGAATTTTTAGATTTTTATATTCCGAAAGGAAAACCTAATAATAAAGATTTATTCAATAAATATCTTATTTACGGAGGAATGCCTGGACTATCAGCTTTTAATTACAGAGATGATATGATAAATCAAACCTTAGAAGGCATATTTTCTACAGTTCTTACAAAGGATATAATTGCACAGTCTGAAATAAGAGACATTGCTCTTATAAATAAAATAACCAAATTTTTAACGGATAATATTGGAAATAATATCTCCGTAAATAAAATTAAAAATACACTTGTATCACAAAACACTATTACAAAAGGAACAAAGCAGGATACAATTGATAATTATATAACTCTTTTAGAAAATGCTTATATTTTTTATAGCGCACAAAGGTATGATATAAAAGGCAAAGAATATCTAAAAACACAAGGGAAATACTATATTGCAGATATAGGACTGAGGAATTATTTTATAGGATACAGAGATACAGACAGAGGTCATATTCTAGAGAATATCGTCTTTTTAGAGTTACTACACAGAGGGTATAAAGTAAGTATTGGAAAAATCGATAACATAGAAATAGATTTTATAGCAACAACTCCGCAGAAAAAAATATACATACAAGTTGCAGAAACTATACTGGATGAAACAACCAGAAAACGTGAATTAAAACCTTTACAAAATATTAGAGATAATTACGAAAAAATTATCTTAACAATGGATGATATTTTTACAGGATTTGATGAAAACGGAATAAAAATTATAAATTTAATAGATTGGCTGCTAATGTCTGAATGAAATTTTATTAAAAAATTAGCTATAATATACAACTATTCACCTGTATTTCGAAAGCAATTACAACAATTTATTCATGGGACACAATATCCGCGGTCATAAATTTATTCTTATACTCATTTATTGAATTCATAAGTTCAACGAACTCAGCATATTTTATTGTATGTAAAACTTTAGAAAGCTCTATTGCATTTTCAAAATTTATTAGAAATGCATCATCTTTACGTTCTTTAATTTTTATCATGCCGGTATCTTCAAACATTTCAAGGAGTGTCTCTATTACTATGTTTGTTACTCCTAATGCAGATGCTGCCCGAGTCAAATTAAATTCTCCGTTTAAATTATTACATGTATATCGAATCATGCCGGAAAAAATTTTCAATAAATTTTCTTCATTATGTTTTGGTTGCGAATAATTCATGTAATGTATTGTATCAGCACCTACTGTTTGTATTACAAATTTATAAATATCTTCATCTGCCGGATAATCAAAAAACATTAACACATCAGACTTATGCGCATTTACACGATTTACAATTGAATCAAATATATTTTTATATGGTTTAAGAGACTCTGCTATAGTCTTATCTTCAACAAAAACAGAAATATTTTTATTTGTTCCCTTTACATAATCATTTACTTGAGAATAAATATTAGTTTTTTTTCTATGATCATAGATTTTTAGTTTACTTTCTTCCTCTTGCTCTAAGCCATCAGAGTGTATATCTTTTACAACAAGTTGAACACTTGTTACACCGTTAAAGACATTAAGTTGAGGTGCAAAAGCGATATCCATTTTATCTCCGCTTATAAGAGGCACATCTCCTCTTGACCACCAAACACAGTCTATTGTTCCATTTGGAGTATCAACTATAAGTTTTAAATGTTCCTTAGTGGAACCCATCAATTTTTTTTCTTTCAATGTCAAATTCTTTATAACGAAAGTCGGCGATGGATTTGACATTCCAAAAGGTTCAAGCTTTGAAATTTCTTCTATAAGCGAAATATCAACATCATCGATTGATAATTCCATATCTACATCCAATGACGGCTTTAATTTTTTTCCATTAAGCATTTCATCAACAGTTTGATTAAGAGCTTTTTTAACCTCTTCAAAACTTGTTTTCTCCGCCGAAAAAGTAAATCCACCGGCTAATCTGTGTCCACCAAACCCATCAAGCTTATCAGATATATTTGTTATAATCTCATAAAGATTAAGTTCTTTTACTCCTCTTGCTGAGCAACGATAAGTTTTTGTTTCCTCTGAATATGTCATTATGAAACTAGGTTTGTAATACTTTTCAACAAATTTTGATGCAACTATACCTATAATTCCGATATGCCAATTTGGATTCACTAAAACTACTGCATTATCTTTGTTTTTAGAATTTTTCCAAATCTCATCAGCTTCCTCAAAAGCATCATTTACCATTTGCTGCCGCATTTTATTCAGATTTTCTAATTGCATTATACAAAGTTCAATTTCCTGCTTGTTATCTGAAATTAAAAGCTTTATTGCTGGATCAACAGATTCAATTCGACCAGACGCATTAATTCTTGGAGCTATCGTAAAAGCAACTTGTTCGGAAGTTAGCCCATTATCTACATTTACACCGGCATGGTCGAGCAATCTTTTTAATCCATAGTGTTTCCCCTGTGCAATTAATTGAAGTCCCTTTGTTACAAAATAACGATTTTCTCCTATTAACGGAACTAAATCGGCAATTGTTCCAACTGTTACAAAAGGTAAAAGTTCATAGCTGTATTCCAGTTTTTCAAATTTTTCCAGAACACCTTGAGCCAGCTTAAAAGCGACTCCGACACCTGCAAGAGAAGTCAAATATTCAATTTGCAGCGGTGAAAGTTTTTCATCCAACGCATTCATAGCCTTTGGATTTATTATTGCATATGCTTGAGGCATCTCGTTAGGTGCTTCGTGGTGATCAGTAATAATTACATCACGTCCAAAACTATTAATAAATTTAACTTCTTCTACTGAACTTATTCCATTATCTACAGTAATTATTAATTTTGGTTTTTTTTGACTTAATAACTTAACTAAAGCTTTGGAATTCAACCCATGACCTTCTGCATCTCTATCCGGTATATAATAATCAACAACACCACCTAAATAAGAAAATGTTTTAACTAAAACAGAAGTCGAAGTTACACCGTCAGCATCAAAATCGCCATAAATAAGTATATTCTCTTTTTCATTTATTGCTTTAACTATTCTATCTACCGCACGAGGCATATCACAAAATGCATTAGGGTGCATTAAAGTTATCTCAAGAGGATTTAAAAATTCTTTTTTTGCCTCGTTTGATTTAATGCCCCTAATATCAAGTAATATATCGGTAATAGAGTCTTTAGAATCCTTTAATACAGGATAGCTTCCTCCATTTATTCCTAACCATTCTTTTGTGCAAGACATGTCATTTCTTTCAATACTTCTATAGCTTTCTTAAGTTGAACGTCATCCTTTGCATCAACATTCTCTTTCTTTAATTCTACCACAACATCAGGAGTAATACCTTTTTTATGTATGTCTGTTCCGGATGGTGTTAAATATCTTTGAATTGTTATATTTAGCCCAGCTTCATCCGGAAGTCTATTAATTTCTTGGACCAAACCTTTACCAAAAGATTGTTCTCCAACAATTGTTGCTCGATGATTGTCTTTTAAAGCACCGCTCAATATTTCACTGGCAGATGCAGAACCTTTATTAATCAAAACAACAATTGGTTTGTCAGTAACTTGTGTATTTCTTGCTCTGGTTGTTGATTTATAGCTGTCACGATCTACTGTGCTAACAATTACTCCACCTTTTAAAAGCATGTCTGATATATAAATAGCATTCGTCAAAAGTCCGCCTGGATTTGAACGTAAGTCTATAATATAACCTTTTGCGTTTTGCGAATTATTTAAAATTGATTCAATTTCTCCTGATGCATTTTTACTTATAAAAGAGCTTAACCTTATATATTGTATGCCCTCAGGAATTTTTGTATCCAAAGGCGGCTTAGTTGAGACAGATTTAATTTCGATTTCATCTCTAACAATACTGTATGCTTTATTAGGAACTCCTTTTCTTTGTATCAAAAGAGTAACTGTTGTACCTTTTTCACCTCTAATCTTGTCTGCAGCGACATCAACACTTATACCTTTTGTGCTTTCTCCATTAATTTCTATAATCGCATCATCGGCTTGAAGTCCTGCTCGCTCTGCCGGAGAATCTTCTAATGGTGCAATAATTACAAGTTGACCATCCCTTATTCCGATTTGAGTTCCTATACCTTTCAAAGAACCTTTTATTGATTGATTTTCTTCAGAAAATTCTTTTGGATCCAAAAATCTTGTATATGGGTCATTCAAACTTGCCAACATAGTTTCTATAGCTACATAAGCATCTTCTTTTGTTTGAAGTCTATTTGAATATCTATATCTCCACTTATTCCAATCTTGAGTATTATCTGTCGGATCATAATATTTTTTATTAATCAGATTCCAAACCGTATCGTAAAGTTGTTCCGGAGATGCTGAATATGCATTACCTATTGTTGTTAATAAAGCTGTTAATAATATCAAACTTGATGTAATAAATCTTTTCTTCATGTATTTTTACACTCCTCTTTTGTAAATAAAAAGCGCTCTTTATATTATACTACACAATTATTTTATTTTTTTCAAATATTTAAGTGTTTTCATTAAAATAAAAAACTAGTTAAAATTCTTTTAATCAAATATCTAATCAAAATAATCAATAATAACGATTTCTCCGGGCTTTACTTCTTTTGAAAGAGTCAGTATTACACCATTATCCATTCTCATACAGCCGTGAGAAACTCTTCTATCTTTAGTTTTAATAAATGTATCATGATAACTTCTGCAACCGTGTATAAATTCGCCCGTGTATGATTGTTTCCCAGTTTTCGGATCAAGTATATTAAGGATTAAAATTTTGGGTCCATAATCTTTCGGGGCACGTCTTCTTTTAGAACCGGCAGGTGCGTTTCTGTATGGAGATGTTTCTATGTGAGAAACAATCCTAACTCCTGTATCAGTTTTAGACCAAGGAGCACCACTTGCAATCAAGTATGCATTTTTTACATTTCCAATCTCATCATATCTGTACAAAATATTTTTCTTTAGATCTACTATTATTCCCGCTTTCTTTTTTTCTCCGGCAATTGTTATATCCGGACTTGGAGCTTTTGCAAGGAAAGCTTTATCTAATGTTCCCTGCGGGGTTATAGAAGATTTAAAAGTATCAACTTTTTCTTCCTGTGTTAAAATTCTGGTTGAATTATTATATGCTTTTGCGCATAACGGCATTGTAGCCATTGCCGTTATGAATGTAACTGTTTTTGCAATATTTATTACCTTCATACTAACAATAAAACTCGTAAAAAAATAATTTGCTATATTTTAAAATCTCATAAAGTTCATATTATGTTTTTCTAAATAAACTTTTAAATCACGTTTAATTTCCGGAGCTAAAATATACAAAACTATTACATTTGGAATACATAGAGCCATCATCATAGCATCCGTGATATTAATAACAGATGCTACATTCATAACCGAACCAATTACAATAAATACACAATATATCATATTAAATGTAAACACGCGTTTTTTACCTTCACCAAGTAAGAACGTCCAAGCTTTTTGCCCATAATAAGCCCAAGATATCAAAGTTGACATTGCAAATAACACTGCTATAAGAGAAAGTACAATCGGGAAAAACGGTATTACTGATTGAAAAGCATTTGACGCAAGTTCAATACCCGAGATTGTACCAACAGAACTCATATCAAGAACACCAGAAAAAACAATTGCAAAAGAAGTAAATAAACAAAGCACACCGGTTAAGAATGTTTCAAGTAATGCTACAAAACCTTGTGAAACAGGTTCTTTTGTTTGGGCTGTAGCATAGACAATTGCAGCTGCACCAGTACCTGCTTCGTTTGATTGAACAGAACGTCTTAAGCCAATGATAATAGTTCCAAAAACACCGCCTGCAACTGCTGTAGGATGAAATGCCTCTCTACAAATAAGAGCAATTGCACTAGGAATATTATGCCAATTTGCAAAAATTACAATTAAACCGGAAACAATATATAAGGCACACATTGTAGGGGTCAAAATTGTTGTAACTTTTGCTATACTTTTAATTCCGCCAACTACAACCAAACCTATAAGTATTGCAGCAATAAGTCCTATTATCCATGTGAATCCGTGTAATATACTATGCTCGCCACCGGTTATAAATACAATTTGGTGAGCTGTTTGGTTAATCTGAATCATGTTGCCACCAGTCAAACCTCCGCCTATACAAAGTATTGCAAATAAAACCGATAAAGGCTGACCTAACCAGCGCATTTTTCTTCTTGTTAAACCGTGGGCAATGTAGTGCATTGGACCACCTGAAACAGAGCCATCAAGATTGAATCTTCTATACTTAACAGCTAAAGTTGCTTCAACAAATTTTATAGACATGCCTAAGATTGCACCTAAAAATATCCAGAAAGCTGCTCCAGGGCCTCCTATTGAGATAGAGATTGCTACACCGGCAATACTTCCAATACCGATTGTGCCTGATAGAGCAGTTGCAAGAGCCTGAAAAGATGAAACTTCACCACTTCCATTCCCAGTTTTGGCCGGTTTTGAAACTACATCTATTGCGTGCTTAAAGCCCCATATTGCCATTCCTCTAAAATATATTGTAAAAAATATACCTGCAAAAAGAATCCAAAATATAATCAACGGAACTTTGCTACCGCAAATTGTAATCGGGAAAAAGATAATGTTTGCAACGTAATCAGATATCGGTGCAATATGTTTATCCATAAATTCGTCAACATTCATTGCACTTGCACTTTGTAAAGTTACCAACAGCATAAGTATTAAAGTTAAAAATCTTGCCATAATCTCTTTCTCATTTCCTTTTTATCTATGCGCAAAGCAAAAATTCTTCGCTCGCTAGTGTTAAATATACAATTCAACCCACATTACTTAATTCTACTCCAAACATGTCAAGTTTTTAAATAATCTTTACAAATGCCAACAAAATGTAACATCATTAATTTGTCCTTCGCATTAAATCTGACAATTTTACATCATTATTCTTCTTGAAACTTACTTTTCTATTTTGTTTTGTTTCTTCTTTTTTAAACTGAGACAGCCCTATTTTTTGTGAATCTTTACCGATTATAGATATTTTTTGCATAATTAGTTCAAATATAGACATAAATACTCCTTTTCGT
Organism: Candidatus Gastranaerophilales bacterium; assembly: GCA_905236775.1. GTDB lineage: Bacteria > Cyanobacteriota > Vampirovibrionia > Gastranaerophilales > Gastranaerophilaceae > CAG-196. The sequence continues at coordinate 3,438 of CAJOOM010000010.1, read as the reverse complement.
TATACATGAGAATTTGACAAGACTTTGTAAAATAATTTATTTATACCTACTTATTTAACAAGTATTTAGATTATATTTCATTATGCATTGTGGTAAAATATTAAACAGTATGAATAAATCGAATAATAATAACAATAATTTGAATATTGATTTTGAAAACGCATTTTCACTAAGTTCAAAGAATTTTTCTCACAAGGAATTATTACATATGCTGCAAAATGGGAGTATTGCAGAAAAACAAATTGCTGCATTAGAGTTAGATTCGGTAGATTCGATAAGTGACGCAAAAATAGTTCTTTCTAATTTAACCGGTTGTGATGGGAAAATACGAGAAGCAACAGCATTAAAAATTAAAGAATTAATCCTAAAACAAATTTCATCAAAAAATTTTTTCGCCAAAATAGGAGCAGATAAATTCGCAGATGGAACAATAGACATCAATGCAAATATTTGCCGTCTTGTTATTGATAGTGCAGCTTTACTAATTGAATATCCAACTTTTGCAAAACTATACACAGATAAAATCGTTCATATTGCTCAAGATTCTTTAGAAGAACTGGATAAATTTATCTTCAAAGATAAAAAATATGTAATCAACAAGCAACTTTTTAAATTATATTGGTGCTTGGAAGCTTTAAGTATTTTCTATAATTATGCAGACACAGATACTCTAAACCAAATTTTATTGAAAAGTTCTTCCCAAATTGAATATACAATAAGGGAAAAAGCAGCCTTAGTTTGTATGAAATCAAAAAAATTTAAAGAGATAGCAAAAAAACTTAAAAAAGATGATAATTATTATGTAAGAAATATATTTATTTCATAAATGCCTTAATTAATAAATTCATATCTTCTTTAACAAATTTAAGCAAATCACTTTCTTCTATTTGAGAAGCTACTACTGCCATTAAATCATGAGGCAATTCAGATATCATATTTACCAAAGTTTTAGGTTCCAGATTGACCATAGCAGGAATTATATCATTTTTCATTTTTGTCTCAAGAATTTTAACATAAGTTTTATTTTCAAAAATTTGAAGATATTTATCATCCTTTTTCGCAATAAAATATATTAAATGTCTCTGTACCTCCGGTTCCATTTGCGACATAATCTCTTTAAATTGCTCTTCTTTCAGATTACAAAGGTTCTCAATTACTCCATCCGGATTCTTTACTTTTACAATAGACTGCCCTGTAATACTCTCAACCATAGCAGACAAATCTGATTTAGGAAGATTTTTTAACTGTTCGACTATTACGTCTTTTTTTATATCATTAGATTCAAAAAATTTTTCTAAATCTTTAGCCGGAATTAATTCCAGAAGTTCTGACAGATCAAATATATCCAGCATAACTTTTACAATCTCTTCAGGTTTTACATCTAAAAGCATATCCAGAATTTTTTCTTTTTTAAAGAAATATAAACCCATAACAAGTTCTTCTGGCTCCAAGTAAGGTAATAAATCTTTAATATCCTTGGTATTCATTGCCATTATAAGCTTATATCTGTTGTTAACATTTGCAAGACTGAAAATCTTAAGTAATTTTTCCGGATCGTCATATATTTCTTGTGCATATGCTACCGCTTGCATATTTCCTTGTGCAGCTTCAGCTTCTATTATCTCATCTATATTTTTTGATGCGTACTTCTCATTCATTCGACTGGATGATATATTTAGTCGGTCTGAAAATATCATCATTGAGGTATCTAACATTATTGACATAAAAACTCCTTATATAATTTTGTTGCTCTCTTATATATATAAAGTATATAATATTCAAAAAATTGCCTTTTTTTAATATGAATATTAAGAATTGTAACAATAAATTTAATATGTTATAATTATTATGTATGAAAAGACTTATTATTATTTTAACATTATTTGCGCTTTTTTTAAATTCAGTAAATGCAGAGAAAGCTAAAAACATATCTTCAAAAGAATACAAGGTTGTATCTAATGATGGATTTGGAATCACTGCGACATTAGAATATCCTAAAATAAAAGAGAAAAAAGAATTTCAAACCGTTGTTTTGCTACATTCTCTGGGATATAATTCTGAGTGGTGGGAAAGTGTACCGACAGATTTATTAGATAGTGGATATGCCGTTGTTAAGATAGATTTGCGAGGTCACGGAAAAAGTGTTTATTCAAATAACTTAAATAAAGTTTCTTGGAAGAATATGACAAATAAAGCTTATATGAAGTATCCTGATGATGTAATTAATGTTATAGATTATATTAAAAACGAAAATAAGAGAGTCTTTTTTAATAACTGGGCGATAATAGGTTCTGATATTGGTGCGGCAACGTCTATTTTAGTAGCAAATAAAATACCATATAAGCCTAAAACTATTGTAATGCTGTCTCCAATTGTTAAAGCAAAAGGGTTGTATGTTCCGGTAAAACTTGCAGAATTAAACAATATTGATATTGTATCTATTACCGGAAAAACTGATGTAAACGGAATTAAATCAAATGAGTATTTGAAGAAATTTGCTCAATCGACATATGCGGAATATACATCGGAATCACAATCAACAGGCATGCTACTATTAAAACAAGACAAAACTCTATCTAAATTCATTTTATCTTGGATAGCACAATATTTAAAATAATTTCAAAACTTAAGACTTATTTTAAAAGCCCTGTTTTGCCTAATTTCCCTCGGGAGCAAACCAAGCTGTTACATTTCTTCCTTCAACAATAGGTTTCTTTTCCACTAATATTGGGTCATTAGCTAAATCTGTTATAAATCTGTTGGCTAAATCAATTGCTAAACTTGAATGCTGCATCTCTCGTCCCCTAAGCATTACAACAAGTTTAACTTTATTACCTTGAGATATGAATTTTCTGATACTTTTTAATCTGACCTCATAATCGTGAGTATCTATTTTATATCTTACTTTAACTTCTTTTATATCGACTGTGTGTTGTTTTTTCTTTGCTTCTTTTGCTTTCTTTTCCAGTTCGTAACGATATTTTCCGAAATTTAAAATCTTTGCAACTGGAGGAGCTTGATTTGCACTAATTACAACCAAATCTAAATCAGCTTCTTCTGCCATCTTTAATGCTTTTGATGTTGGTACTATCCCTACATTATTACCGTCAGCATCGATTAATCTTACTTCCTTTGTACGTATTCTTTCATTAATTAATGGTTTATCCTTGCCCTTACCTGAGCTTCTGTCTTCGTTTGAAATAATATTTCTCCTTTTAATTTTAAATTGTTACATTTTTTATAATACCATGCTTAAACCAATTTTCAAGAGGGTTTGCTTTTTTGAGGGTGTAAACTTTTAAAGGTAAATCTAAAGCATGAGCAATCAAACCCCTCGCCCCTTGTGGGAGAGGGCACTACTGTCCATGATAATTTTGAATTCATTCAATAAGGCAAAAATGCAGTTGCACAAAAGCATTTGAGTGTTTTTGAGAGGGT
>CAJOOM010000009.1 GCA_905236775.1 Candidatus Gastranaerophilales bacterium | reverse complement strand
TTTGCATTTTTCGACAAAATTATTAACGTCATCATCATTTATCACACATCTGCCAAGTTTTGCACAAGCACTACAAGCCCTGCAAGGAGTAATTGATTTAATTCCGATTTGGTAAATTTCAGAATCAATTCCTTCTTCTTTTAATGTTTTTGAGATTTCTTCTAATGCTGTATAAGTGCAACCGTTTTTATGTGGTGAGCCGTTGAATAACAATACTTTCACGTTCTAATTCCTCCTCTTTTTATTATAACTATAATATAGAATATTGGCTCTTATTTGATCAATAATCATTAATACAAATATGAATAAAAATAGTCCAATAAAGAAATCAGTATATCCTCTCATTTTTAAAATTTGCTTGTTTGAATTTTTATATCTGTAAAATTTATTGACTGACTTATTACAGATGAAATCGGTTTGAAAATATAATGTTTCATGTTTGTTCCCAAATTTATAATAATTATTCAGTAATTCTGTAGGTTCAGTAAATATTAAACTGTGTCTACGACCGGTATATTGGCAAGATACATTATGAATTTTGTCATAATTAAAAGAATCTAGAATTTGACCGGTATACAATGACTTTACAACACAGGTATTTTTGGTTTTATCGCAGGTCATAGTGTTTCCATATAGTAATAAAATCAGAATAAATATAATAATCCAAATAAGATTATATTTTACTTTCATTATTTTTGTTTTCCTTTATTATTTTACTCCACTACATACTTGCACACTTTACATTCACCCCTAAAAAGCACCCGTTTTAACGTGCGGAACATAAGGCGCTTCCAATCTTTTTATTATATCATCATCTAGTTTAATTTCAAGCGAAGATACAGCTTCTTCAACATGTTTAACATCAGTACAGCCGACTATTGGTGAAGTTATATATGGTTTAGATAACATCCAAGCCAAAGATACTTGAGCCATAGAGTAACCTAATTCTTTTGAAATTTTTTCAAGATTATCAACGACAACTTTATCCTGCTTATCAGTTGCTCCCCATACCATTGGCGATACTTCATCAATAGAATTTCTCGCGGTTTTTGTACCCCACGGGTGAGCACATCTTCCGCCTGCAAGCGGGCTCCAAGGAACAACCGCAATTTTTCTATCCTGACATAGTGGCATCATTTCTCGTTCTTCTTCTCGATAAATCAAATTGTATTGGTTCTGCATTGAAACAAACTTTGTCCAACCGTTTCGCTCTGCTATTTGATTTAATCTTTCAAACTCCCACGCCCACATAACTGATGCACCAATATAACGAGCCTTACCCGATTTAACAACATCGTGCAATGCTTCCATAATTTCTTCCATTGGCGTTTCGTGGTCTAAACGGTGAATTTGGTATAAATCAACATAATCAAGTCCTAACCTTTTTAATGAATGGTCGATTTCTGCCATAATATTTTTTCTTGATAAACCTGCGCCGTTTGGTCGACCTTCTCTCATTGCAAAATTTACCTTTGTTGCAACTACTATTTCATCTCTATCCAAGCCGTATTCTTTAATTAAACGACCTGTAATTTCTTCGCTTGTTCCTAATTGATAAACATTAGCTGTATCAAAGTAGTTTATACCTAAATCTATTGCTTTTTTAAAAATTGGTTTGGCATCATCATAATCCTTAGCCCAAGGGAAAACACCATTTTCTTTGCCGGGTTTACCAAAACTCATACAACCTAAACAAATTCTTGAAACATCAACACCAGTATTGCCTAATTTTACATATTGCATAATTTATCTCCTTTTTTATATTTTTATGATAAATTATGTTTAATGATTTTTCAAATTGAAATATTAAATTATTGATTAAAAATTTCGATTGGGGTAAATATATAAAAGGGTACATAATCAAGGGCAAAAGAATGAACACAAAACAAATTGATTACATATTGGAACTTGCTCAAACGCAGAATTTTAACCGTGCAGCAGAAAACTTGTATATTTCACAATCTACTTTAACTTACCAGATTAAAGAGGTTGAAAAAGAACTCAATTTTTTGCTTTTTGAAAGGTCTGGGAAAGGTGCAACTTTAACCCCTGCCGGTAAACAATTTGTTACAACATTAAAAACGGTAAAAGATGAACTGCGAATTGGAATTGAACAGGCGCAAAATTTCAGTAAGAAATATTCTGATAATATTACAGTCGGCTTGCCTACACGTTCTTGTGTTTATTTTCTGCCTCAAGCTATGAAAGAATTCCAGAAGTATTATCCCGATATTTCTATAACACCGATATTTAACGGATTTTATAAACCGGAAGAATTTTTGAAAGGGAATCAGGATGTGTTTTTCACTTTTGATAATGAGATGAAACACGTTCCTGATACGAAATTAATTCATCTTTACACAAGCAAAATTTATTTAATAACAAAAAAAGATGATGAACTTGCTAAACTGAAAATAGCGAAAATATCTGATTTAAAAGGAAGAACTCTAATGGTTGGAGGAGGTTCTCCTCCGCAATTAAGAGCTCTGCAGCAAAGAATTATAAATACTGTTGATATAAACTATTTTAATTCAGAAAATCACGACACAACTTTAACAAATATATTAGCAGATAAAGGAATTTGTTTAACCCCAGGATTTTTCCAAGATTATACAGGAGAATTTGCTTGGATTCCGTTTGATTGCGAAGAAAAATTTGAATGTTATTTATGTATTCATACAAACGATAAGAGGGAGAGTTTAAAAGCATTTATACAAATATTAAAAAAAATTTATAAAAATGAATAAAGTTAGAAAATATCTTTTTAGAATAGATACGAGATTATTGAGAACTAAAATTTTTCCATAAACTCAAATGAGTACACCAGAACACCTAATATATCTAATCACTTGTTGTCAAACTGATTGTTTCGGCATATAATATAAAAAGTTACAAGGGTTGACAGAATGAAAGACATTATAGTACAGAAGTTCGGCGGAACATCTGTCGCTGATACAGAAAAAATTAAAAATGTAGCTAAAGCCATAATAAGAGAGAAAAACAATGGACATGATGTTGTTGTTGTAGTTTCTGCCATGGGACATACAACCGATTATCTTGTCAAAATGGCGCATGAAATTACCGACAATCCATCTTCAAGAGAAATGGATATGCTGCTTTCAACAGGTGAAGGCGTCTCAATTGCGCTGCTGGCAATGGCTCTCCAAGGAGCAGGGTGCCCCGCTGTAAGCATGAATGCTATGCAAATAGGTATTATGACTGAAAAAGTGCATTCAAAAGCTAGAATTATAGATATAAAAACAGATAAAATTAAAAGTTACCTTGAACAAGGTAAAGTTGTTGTTGTTGCAGGATTTCAAGGTGTAACAGAGGATTTAGAAATTACTACACTCGGAAGAGGAGGTTCTGATACATCAGCAGTCGCTCTTGCTGGCGCATTGAATGCTAAAAGATGTGATATTTATACTGATGTTGAGGGTGTTTATACAACTGACCCGCGTATTGTACCAAATGCATCAAGATTGGATGAGATATCTTACGAAGAAATGTTAGAGCTGGCTCGCGTCGGCGCTAATGTTCTCCATCCAAGAGCTGTTGAAACGGCAAAACAATATGAAGTACCAATAAGAGTTAGAAGTACTTTTAAATTAGATAACTTAGGAACTTTAATAGTAGGAGTTGATAAAATGGAATTACATAGACCTGTTACAGGCGTTGCGTCTGATTTATCACAGTTAAGAATTGTTGTTTGCGACATTAAGGACAATCCCGGAACCGCAGCAATTCTGTTTAACGGTTTGGCGATTGCAAATATATCCGTTGATATGATTATTCAATCGTACGCAAGGCGGGAATTGAATACGAATGACATTGCTTTTACTATTGATAAAGGTGATTTAAAGCAAACTCTGAGTATTTTAGAAAAAGTTAAAGCTCAACTGGAATTCTCAGATGTTTATGTGGACGATAAAATTGCCAAAGTTTCAATTGTTGGAGCAGGTATGATTGACCGCCCGGGTATAGCGGCACAGATGTTTAAAACTCTTGCTGATAATGGTATAAATATAAAGATGATTGCGACAAGTGAAATTAAAATTAGTTGTATAGTAGACGAAAACGATGCTAAAAAAGCAGTAGAAAGTTTACACAAATCATTCCACTTGGAATCTGACGAAATCGCAGAAGTAAAAGGAACTTTACCTGATGTATAAAAATGAACATATTTTTTTTACAATCGTTATACATATGAAAGGGTTAGTATTATGAAAAAATTTTTAATAACATCATTGGTTCTTACATTATTTTCTTTAAATGTTATGGCAGATAATAATAAAGAAGCATTAGACACTTTTTACAATTACGTTAATGCTGCAAATACATATTCAAACACTGTAACAGACTTTTATTCACCAAGCGCTAAAATAATAAGACAGGTAATAAAGCCAGACGGAAAAACGGTTGATGTACTTACAGATACGGCAACATACGTAAAACAAATGAAAATCGGACAAGCAGGTGCTAAATTACGTTCATACAAAAACGTATACACGAATGTTACGGTAATTCCTATTTCAGAAAAGAAAATTAAAATTACAAGTGTCAGACATCCGTCAGTTGACAATGACAGTCTAAAAGCATATATGATATTTGAAAAACAACCTAATGGAAAATGGATTATCACTGAAGAGATGATGCAAACAAGACAACAAATTTTCTTGAAGTATGCTAAGTAGTGTACTATGTATTGTTTGAAAATATATTGTTAAAGCTAAAAGAGGACGTTTCTAAAGTTTAACGTCCTCTTTTTTAATTATTTAATCATATAATTCTCTATTCACCATCTTCGAGCGATTGATATCCGGATTTATGAGATTTGAGCAATACTCCGCGCTTTGATGTGTGAATAAAATCAATCATCTTTTCTATGTATTCATTCATTGGAATTTCAGCTTTAATTTTTTCAATTGCTTGTGTTGTATTATATTCTTCTGAAATCAAGAGCTTAAATGCTTCGTTTGTAGCAGTTCTTATTTCTTGTGAAACACCCCTGCGTTTCATAGCTATAACATTTAATCCTCTTGGAACAGGAGGTCTTCCTTCACCTTTTGAGTAAGGAAGAATGTCTTGTCTTGATGCTGAAAAACCACTGATTATTGCCATATCACCAATTCTAATGTTTTGATGGAATACACTCATTCCTCCAACGAATGCACCAAAACCTACATGAACGTGTCCGCCTAGTGTTACCAGATTTGCCAGTATAACTTGATCGGCTAATACACAGTTATGAGCAACGTGAGAACCAACCATTAATAAGCATTTATTGCCGATTCTTGTTGTAAAATCTCCACAAGCAGCACCTCTATGTATAGTTACATTTTCCTTAATTATTGTATCGTCACCGATTACAACTTTTGTCGGTTCACCTTTATATCCTAAATCTTGAGGTTCTGAGCCAATTGTAGAAAATGGAGAAATTGTACATCTTTCCCCTATCTCTGCATATTCGATATAAGCATTTGCAATTATTCTTGTGCCATTTCCTATCTTAACATTTTCACCTATAACTACATTAGGTCCTATTATAACTCCCTCTCCAATTACAGCTGTAGGATGAATTACGGCAGAAGGATGTATTGAATTTTTTTCTAAAACTGTGTTTGTCATTTTATATTTTCTCCGAACTTCTTCTGTTAACAGTTTTAGTATAGTATAAAAATTTCAATTTCCTTGAAATATTTATATAAGTTTAATATGCAGACATATTTTCCGCATCGTTTAGATGTTACTATAAATTTACAACGCAAAAAAGACAAGGAATTATACACCTTGCGCCAAGCTGCTTTAAAATGAATTTATTAACTTATTCGTCTTTCTGCTTTCTTTACCTTCTTTTTTCACAAAGAATCGGAAGTCCGATAAATGCAATGTAGAATACGCATCCAAATAATACTAAATTTAATATTTCCATTTTTTTGCTCCTTTCAGTTTAATAATGGTTTTCTATGTTTATATTTTGTATGTTCCATATTTCACGAAAAAAATAACATGTTTAGACAAAATCTTTACAAATCTTAACATTTTTAGTTAACTTTGGTTTTAATTTAGTGTAAAATTATGTTAGGAGGCTTTGATTGAGTCAAGGTTACGAAAATTTTAATAATATGGAAACCTCTTTTAGAAAATCCACACTTATCCAAGAGAGAATCGGGCTTGTATCAACTCATATGTACAAGCAATTTTTGGATTATCAACATGCGACCCTCAATACTACCGAAATATTTGCAGAAATGATTGACAATTTAAAAGCAATAGTTGATTCTTTGAAACAGTCTTTTGCATCAAGAGGGATTACGGCGCAAAATATCTCAGTTGAACACGATAAGGATAATAGTGTAGTTATTATAAACATTCTCTGGCACACAATAAGTTTAACTACTCGTTGTAATTTTGAACCGCAAGCATTGTACAGAGAGGGTGCTTCTCCGATGTTTTCCGGTCGTATAATGGCGATAACCGGTGATTATAACGAACTTATGGAAGGTAAAAAAACAAGAAATGAAATGATGGAAATTCTTTTAGATAAAGAAGTTGCTTCATTATACGTTCCTGCTGATAAGTCGCAGAATTCAATATTCAAAATAAGACACCTTGCAAACAGGGAATTTTTCTTGAACAGTTCTGATGCATCAAGAGAATTTGTTTTAAAAATTATAGAAACAGTTTGCGGTGGCGGTTTATATCACGAAGAGGGCTCAAGAAAGAGTTTTAATATTTAATGTCAGAATTTAGAATGCCTTTTAGACCTCAGAATTCAAATAAGGGAACTTTTGGTAAAGTTCTTAATTTTGCCGGCTCTAAAAATTACATAGGAGCAGCATACCTTTCATCACTTGGGATTTTAAAATCCGGTGCGGGATATGTTGCACTTTCAAGCGATAAGGAAATAATCAAATCTGTTTCTATTTTACTTCCGGAAGCTGTGTATCTTTCAAGATATGATGGTTTAAAAAATATAGACAAATATACTGTTTGTTTAATTGGGTGCGGTATAGGAAAGAGTTTTTCGGCAAAAAGTCTGGTTAAAAAAGTTATAGAAAAAGTAAACATACCGATTGTTATTGATGCGGATGGGTTAAATATTTTGTCGACTCTTCACGGAACAAAATTGCCCCAAAATACAATAATTACTCCACATCTGATGGAGGCTTCGAGATTATTGGGAATATCTGTAGATGAGATTGCCAAAGATACTCAAGGGGCTGCCAGAGAACTTGTCGAAAAGTATAATTGTACTGTAGTTTTGAAAAGCCACAGAACGGTAGTTTGCGATAAAGATAATTTATACATAAATCAGCATGGCAATTCTGCCCTCTCAAAGGCCGGAACCGGTGATGTTTTAGCAGGTATTATATCAGGACTTACCGCCCAGAAAATGAACTTATTTGAGAGCGCAAAACTTGGTGTTTATTTGCATTCTATAGCAGGAGAACTTGCATCAAAAGAATTAAGTGAGTATTCGGTTCTGGCTACAGATATTTTAAAGTATCTAAGCACGGCTATTAAAGAAATAGAGATTGAGAGAAGTTAGCACTATTTTATCAAATTTTGAATTTCTTTAAATTTCGGGTGTTTTGAACTTTTTAGCCACTCAAATAAAGCGATTTCAGTTGTAACTATACTTGCTCCGTTATCTTTAATTCTTTGAAGTCCCGCAATGTGTTCTATTTCAGCACGACTTGCGCACGCATCAGATATAACCGTTACTTCATATCCTTTTGCAATGAGCGCATTGACGGTTTGGCTTACACATATATGCGTTTCTATACCAAATACTACAATTTGTTTTTTATTAAATTTGTCTATAGCATCAGATATTATAGGGTTATCTAATGCAGAAAAAGATGTTTTTTCATAAAAGCAGCACTTTTCGCCAACAGCGGATTTAATTGATGCAATAGTTTCTCCTAAACCTTTTGGATATTGCTCAGTAAAAATTATCGGTATTTCAAGCATATTAGCTGCTTTTGCAATAATCTCAGCTTTTCTCTCCGTCTTTTCTTTATCATATACAGCATTAACCAGCTTATCCTGAAAATCAATAATCAAAACTAAACTTTCATCTTCATTTAATATAGTCATATCTTTCCTCTTTTATATATATTGTTTGAATTCTGACATAAACTCTTCCAACAAATTTTCTAACTTCTCGGCATCAAATTCATCCGGATTAAACTTAACTCTTTTTGAATTTGATTTTACCAGAAATTCAACTCCATTTTCATCAACTTTATTAAATCCGCTTTCTCCGGCATCATAAGTAATATCAATATTAACAACTGAAAACCCGGGACAGGTAATTCTGATTTTTGCAGTTATGTATTTTGAAATAAGTTTCAATTCTTTTCCGGCATTATCACTTTTTTGCTCAATTCTCATATTATAAAGCTTATCGTTATATAATTGCTGGAATCTATAAAATACTGGAACTATAATTTGCTCAAGTTTCTTCTCTCTTTCTTCTCGATAAAATTTGAAATTACTGCTTTTTATTTCATTTGTTTCTTGCTTAAAACATTCTTTTTGACTAATAGCTCTATGTAAGTTATTTAAAGCTTCATTTACTACGTCTTCTCTATTTTTTCTGCCTACTAAAGCAAAACCTGCATATACCGGCTCCGTATATCCGGAATTAATTTTGCTCCACAAATTTTGCGCTTCATCAACATTTGTATTTATGAGTAATAGAAAATACTTATTTGGAGCATAACTTAATAAAATATCGTTTTTTCTTATGTTGTTCAATATAACTGTTTCAATTTGATTAGTCTGAATTATAAATTTTGATTTTTCATCAGGAGAAATTGCCATCAAAACCGCTTCAGAAGATGTCTTGCGTATTTTATTAAATTCAATATCTAAAACCTTATTACAAGACAGAAAAACTTCATTATTTTCTGTTATATCTTTATTTTGAATTAACAACTCCCTATATAAACTTTTTTGTTTCAAATAAGTTATTTCTCTAAGCGCCGGAATAAGCTTTGCTTTGAGTTCTTCATCCGGTGTCATAACGGAAAAATAATCAAACATGCCTGCTTTGTATGCTTTTAGTTGAAAATCTTTATCTTCGTTGTATCCAAAAACAATTGACGGAGTTTCTTTCAATAATGTTAACAAATCAAGAGTTTTAGCTTTGTTATTTTCACTGTTTATAATTAGCAAAGAAGACTGGAAAGAATGAATTTTTTCAGGTAACTCTTTAAAACTGAACCTAAACAACTCATCACTTTTACGAAGTTGTAATTTGGGAATAATATACTCGAAAAAATCAGAATCATCTGATATGAGAATAAGTCTGTCTCGCATAATCATCCTAAGAAAGTTCTGATATCATAACTTCTGCTTTTTGAAGAATTGCCTTTCTTAAATCTTCCAAATCCTCAAAATCTATACCCAGTTGATTACAAAAATCTTTATCAACCGCATTCGGATTGAAGTTATTTTGAACAAGCTTATCAACAAAGCAAACAAGGTTACAAGGAACCGGTATAGATGATAACCCCGGATTGTGGTGATATGAAATCGTATTTGCAAGTAATATTGGCAACTGCCATCTCTTTGCAAGCAAAGAACCGGTTTTTACGTGATCGGAATCGAAATATTTTCTCTCTGTTTCCAAAATATCATTACCCATTTCATCAACAGCTGTAATAACTTTTGAATACAGTTTTTCATCTGACATATGTAATACTATTTTACCTACATCGTGGACAAAACCGGAAATAAATGCTTCATCTGCGTCCATAACCTTAGTCAAATTTGCAAGATACTCACAACCGGACGCAACACGCATAGAATGTTTCCAAAGTTCTTTATCGCTTTGGTTTGACATCATCGGTTTCATTGCAACTGCTACTATAATGTTTTTTACTTTTACCATACCAAGCAAAGAAAGTGCTATATTAATAGAACTTATCTGTTGTGAAAAACCATAATATGCCGAGTTAACCAATGCCAAAAATTTTATCGTAAGTGACTGATCAAACATTACTATATCACCAAGTTCTTTCATGCTTGCAGTAGGCTTTTTCATAATATTCAAAGCTTTTACTATAACCGTTGGCATTGCATGAATGTCTTTTACATTGTTTACTAATTCTATAGTTTTATCCATCTTAACCTTCTTCTATACTTGTAAGTGTTTTTTTATTGATAATAAACTTCCTATCGCTCCAAAAATAGTTCCTATTATTAATAAAGTCATAATAACTATATTTTGAGCATAAACAGGCATAGGAATCAAGAAAAATTTATGCATATTATGCAACGGCACTTGCAGCCAGCCCAACGGCAAAATAGCAATAACCGCGGATACAAAACCGTAAAATGCTCCTTGCATTACAAGAGGTATTTTTATATACCAGTTACTAACTCCCATCAAACGCATAATTTCAATTTCTTCCTTGCGCGACTGAATAACCAACTGTATCGTATTATTAATTATGGTAATAGTTAAAGTGGCAGAGATAATAATAACAAAAATTGTAGCAGTATTTACAGCATGCATAAGTACCTGCATATTTTTTGCAAGTTCTTTTGCATAACTGATATCCTCAACACCACTTATTGGCTTTATTTGAGAAAAGACTGAATTAATATTTTCCGGTTTATCTACCTTTACCCTCAATGTATCGGGCAGCGGATTTTCTATACCTTGTAATTCAAAATCCTTTTTCAAACTTGCCCACGACTCTTCCTTTGGCTTGAGAGTAACTGTTTTAACGTGTTTTATAGTATTAATTCTATCTTGAACTATACTTGGTGATGTACCGGATTTAAGATAAACAGATATTTCCAGAACATTACCCAATTCATTTGCAAAAGTAGAGAGTGAAAGTGTAAATCTAAAAAGCAAACCGAAAATCGTCAATATTGCAGCCATAGTAGTGATAATAACAATATTAACAACTCCTGTACCTTTAATATCATTAACAGCTTCCATTACAATACGGTATGCAACCCTTATTGAACTCAGCCAATCTTTAGGTATATGCTTTTTAACAGTTTTTCTTAAATCTTGTTTACTATCTTCCATAAGTTCCTGCCTGTTCATCACGCACGATTTCTCCGTTTTCTAATGTTAATACACGCTTTCTAAACCTGTCTACAAGTGTATAATCGTGGGTTGATACAATAACTGTAATCCCTCTCTGATTAATTTGTTCTAATATCTGCATAACCTCTAACGAGTTTTTAGGGTCAAGATTCCCGGTAGGTTCATCTGCAATCAAGAGCGGTGGCCCATTCACTAATGCTCTTGCAATACTTACTCTTTGTTGTTCTCCGCCGGATAATTCACTGGGCTTTGCCTTAGCTTTATCCAACAAACCAACAACTTTTAAAGCACCATTTACTCTAGTTTTAATCTCAGAAGAACTGATTCCCAGAGTTCTGATTACATATGAAATATTATCAAACACTGTCTTATTCTGAAGTAATTTGTAATCTTGGAAAACAATTCCCATACATCTTCTTAAATTTGGAACTTTTTCCGGAGGCAAATTTGCAATATTTATACCGCCAATCAAAACAGTTCCTGTTGTCGGAGTCTCTTCCTTGTACAACATTTTCATTAAAGTAGACTTCCCTGCTCCAGATTGTCCCGTAACAAACACAAATTCTCCGGATAAAATATCCAGATTTATATTTTTAAGTGCATAATTGTTCTTATATTTTTTTGTAACCGATCTTAATTGTATCATTTTGTGAACTCTTTTATCCTATCTGCAATACTTTTTTCATCTAAACCATAATGTTTTAATAATTCATCCGGTTTTCCACTTTGCCCGAATGTATCATTTATACCAATGCGAAGAAGTTTTGCCGGATATTTTTCAGACAAAAGCTCCGCTACTGCCGAACCTAATCCGCCTATTATAGAATGGTCTTCTATCGTAACTGCTAAACCAGTTTTTTGAACACTTTTAATTATTGTCTCATTATCTAAAGGCTTTATCACAGGAACATTTACCAACTCTGCATTTATCCCATAATTTTCCAGAATATCAACCGCTTTGATTGCTTCCGACAAAATATCTCCGGTTGCAAAAATTGATACATCAGTCCCCTCTTTTAATAAAACAGATTTTTCTAATGAAAACTTATAAGTATCGTCATAAACACACGGAACATCAATTCTTGATGAACGTATATAAACAGGTCCGTTGTATTCAGAAGCAAAGCGTACAACTTGCCTTGCTTGTTCATAATCAGACGGAGATATAACTGTCATATTTGGGATTTCTCTCATTAATGCAACATCTTCAAGTGCTTGATGGCTTGCACCGTCTTCGCCTACAGTAATTCCGCCGTGTGCACCTATTATCTTAACATTTGCCTTTTGGTAACAAATTGAATTTCTGATTTGGTCATAAGCTCTTCCGGTTGCAAAAACAGCAAACGTTGCAGCAAAAGGAATTTTTCCTGTAAGTGATAAACCGAGAGCTGTGGTCATTAAATCCTGTTCTGCGATACCTACATTAAAGAATCTTTCCGGAAATGCTTTTGCAAAAGTAGAAGTTTTTGTTGAACCTGATAAATCTGCATCCAATACGACAAGGTTCTCATTAACCTTGCCTAATGCAGCAAGTTCTTCTCCTATTGCTCCTCTTATCGACTTTTTCTGATTAAAATCTCTAAGCATATTTCCCCTTTGTGTAAATTTTATCACAAAAATAAGCTAAATGCAAAAATACTTAACGGACTTGCGGAAAAATTATAAAGTTATAAGTTGTCTTTAATTTTTCTTTTTGATTTCTTTTTACTTTCTTTTTCGTCGCAGCCTAAAGCTTCATTTAAATGCTCTATCAATTCATCCGAGTGTTCAAGCATTGCATGCTGCGTTTTGTGGTGAATGTCAACTATGTGATAGTGCATTGCTTCTTCTACTTGAATCAGTGATTTGTTATAAAAATGCAAACTGGTTATATAGCTTTGCATTGCTGTAATATAATCTTTCCTCGCATCTTGCAGAGCAACATAATTCAAAGCTCCGCTTTGATAAAGTTCTTCTACCGTACTTAAATTTTCCAAAGCTTGAGTTGCCGTATTTTGCGCATATGGAACATCGTCAGCGGCAAATTCTATATTGTTAAATGC
The DNA here is from genome assembly GCA_905236775.1 of Candidatus Gastranaerophilales bacterium. Taxonomy (GTDB): domain Bacteria; phylum Cyanobacteriota; class Vampirovibrionia; order Gastranaerophilales; family Gastranaerophilaceae; genus CAG-196. The sequence continues at coordinate 7,448 of CAJOOM010000009.1, read as the reverse complement.
TCTTTGGACTTCAAAATACAAGTCTTTCTTGAAGTGATTGATTTCATTATCCGCAAGCTTTAATTGTGCATCTGCGCCTTTTATAGAATGCTTTAAATCCATTAAATTTATACTTGTAGAAAGATTAACTCCAACTTGCAAACTGTTATTTGAATATTCGTTCGTATTGTTATATCCGTATCCTACATTTGCTGAAAGTTCCGGTAAATATGTTCTTTTGACATATTTTAGTGCTTGTTCCATAGCTTTTTTAGTAGATTCAAGAGCCCTTAAATCCGGACTGCTTGCATACGCAATTTCCAGGGCTTTTTCTCTCGAAAAATCAAATTCTTTATGTTTAAATTTTGGCGGAATTTTTTTATCTTCATAACCAAAATCGTGATTATAATTAAAAGTATTTGTATTTGAAATACTGTAATTAGGAGTATTATCAACAAACATAGCATTACTTAAATTAACTTTAGCATTCTTTAAATTTGTTTTTGCAAATTCTAATTCAAACAATGCTTTGCTCAATTGAACTTGAGCGGTTGTTTTATCTGCCCTCCCTTTTGCTATTTTTAAATATTTCTTACAAATTACAACATTATCTTCTGCAATATCAACAAGTGCTTGTGCCTTTAAGACTTCATAATACTTTTCTTTTACATCAAATAAAGTCATGCAAAGGCTGTCCATAAATTCGTACTCGGCACCGATTTTATAAAATTCTTCCATTTTTATATTTGCAATTGATTTTCCGAAATCAAAAACAAGCTGATTTACTGCAACTGCAACATTTGGAAGTTCTCTATAATGCCTGCTTAAAACATCTGTATTAGAATTGTTTTCGTTATGGAATCCTACACCAGCACCGATTACAGGAAAAAATGCAGATTTTGCTCTGCCGACATTGCTTTTAGCCAAATCTAATTCATACTTTTTATGTCTTATATTTGGACTATTCTGAAATGCAAGTGCAACACATTGAACAATATCTAAATCCATTCCGTCTTTCACAATTACAGTCTTAAATAACTCTGCATGTTCATCATGAACAGAATGTGCTATAACTTCCGTATTCATACAGCCCAATAACATTGAAGTTATCATCAGGGCAACTAGTGTTCTTTTCTTCATGATTATATTATATCATACTCGTCAAGGGGGGAAATTGAAAATGGAAAATAGTTTTTCAATTATCCATTTTCCATTCTTATAAATCACTTAGTTACTAAGTAAACGTAGAAAAAAATAAAGCAGCTCATAAGCCGTGTTCTGTTTTACTGCCGACATCCGATTCATCACCGGCTCAATCGACAGGAGAAGTTAATTCTCGATAATCATCTGTCTGGTATTAGGATTACTCCTAATCTCTAGCGATTTTTCAAGCTTGGCGGACACCTCAAGCGCTTGTTTCAATCTTGCATCCGACCGGGGGTTGCCTGAACCGATATTTCTCAATATCGACGGTGAGCTCTTACCTCGCCATTGCACCTTTACTGTCTTGGAGCCAATTCGCTCCGAAACAGCCGTATCTTTCTGTGGTCCTATCCACCCGCTCACGCGGTCCGGAGTTTCTCCGGCGGTCTGTCCTTGGATGCACGGACTTTCCTCACAAGGTATTAATTTACCCCGCGCGATTATCCGGCTACTTTATTTGATTTTATTATAACATAAGATTTTGTTATTATAAAAAATTTCGGAACCGTCTCCTCTTGTATGTCCCTCCGTTTTTATGCAAATGCATTTTTTTAAAATAAACTTTTAAAATTATACAGCCTCGCGCATTTGTTGCGTTTTACCGTCTAACTCAGCAGCATAATAATGAATCTCGTCAACGGTTCTATTCTTTTTTTCGAGAAATTTAATCATTTTTTGTCTATTTTCTTCTGTTTCTAATAGTAAAATGACATTCTCAATGTTTTCTACATGCTTGAATACTGTAGATAGCATTTTGTATAATTTTTTGCCTGATTCAGTTCCGTATATTTCTGTATCAATCATGTTTTCTAATGTCATTTTATTTTCCTCTTTTTTAATACTTGTAATTCAATTAAATCATCAACATTAAACAATTCAACTAAATATAAGTAATTGGCTGTTCTCATGGTTGCAGTTTTTTCACCTTCAATAAAATACTCACCTTGACGTATTTTAGAGTCTAAAATTGCTTTTTCTTGATTAGTAATTTTTATGTAGGTTCGTTTTACCCATATCTTTTTTGTTTCTTTGATGCTTATAGGTCTGCTTTCCATATTGTTATTATAGCCTAAAACAACTGTTTTTTCAAGCATTTACCGTTTTGGTATCTCAATCTGTACTGGTAATTCTATAATTATAACCATAGAAAAATCTTCTTACTTTAATTAAAAAATTTGAGAATAAAGTTTATTTTTTCTTCGTCGGTTACTTTAAACAAAATAGTTTTTTCTTTAGATGTTTCTCCTTTGAGAATTACAATATTTGTTTTTGGAATTTTAAACTGTTTTGAAAAAAATTCTATAAGAGCTTTATTTGCTTTATTTTCAATAGGCTGAGCGGTTATTTTTACCTTTATAAATTCTTGTTCTGATATTATTTCATTTTTGGAAGAATTCGGTACTATTTTTAAATTAACTACAATTCCGTCTTTAGTTTGTTTAATCATGTTTTAATTATATAACAATTGTGCGTATAATTATATTATGAAATTGAATTCCAAAATAATTTTCGCAATATTAATCTGTATTCCATTGATAACAATTATTATTTATTCAATATTTAGAATAAATAATGAAGAGGATTGCGTTTTTGAGGTCAAATCTCCGATTGAATTTGTTATGTCGAACAATGAAATTTTTAAGTTAAAGAATTTTGATACTTTTGATTCAGATTATACCGAACACAACAAAGAATTGAGTAAAAAGCTTGAAATAAGTGAAGATGAAGCATTTATTCTGGGCAATTTTGGAAAATATCAAACTAAAAATATTCTTGAGGGAAGAAGGGTAAAACGTTTTGAAAACAACTTAATTTATTACAAATTTGATTATCAAACACGGCTAAAGAATTCTGCGTTTTGTATAATTAACGGCATTCCCGCTAACAAATACAAATTTGATAAAGAGTTAAAAAATATTAGACGCGGGAATTTTGTTATCTTAGATCTTGATACGGATAAATTTTATCCGGTATCGAATGAAAATAGGAAAAAAGTTAAAAACTTTGTTGTAGTGAGAAAAAATCATGTAAAATATGCACAGCCAATCACATCAGAGCCGACAGTTAATAACAGATTTAATTCTGTTTTAAAATCAGAAAATATAAAAATCATTCTATCTGATTTCACAACAAAACTAAAACCGGATAGAAATTGTTCTTCTGATATATGCAAAGAAATTTTGAAAAATATTAATAACTCAAAAAATTCAATAGATATGGCAATATACGGTTATTCATCAACTCCTTTAATAGAACAAGCTCTTTTGAATGCAAAATCGCGCGGAGTAAAAATAAGAATTGTATACGATATAGATTCAAAAGGTAATAACATTTATCCTGATACTTACAAGCTTGTAAAACATTTTGAAAACAGCATGAGTGATAAGAATTCCAAAGAAGTTAAAAATACAATGCATAATAAATTTTATATTTTTGATAATAAAATTGTAATTACAGGTTCAGCAAATCTTTCTCATACAGATATGTCCGGATACAACTCAAACTCCATAATTGTAATTGATTCTGATGAGATTGCTCAAATTTTTACAAACGAATTCGAACAAATGTTCAGCGGGAAATTTCATAACGATAAATCATCTTTTGGAAATAAGAAGTTTAAAGATATTCAAGTATATTTTTCTCCTCAAGATAAAGGACTTCTAAACGGAGTACTCCCATTAATCAAGAATGCAAAACAATACATATACATTCCGGCTTTTGTTATTACTGAAAAAAGAGTTACACAGGAGCTTATTAATGCAAAAAAGCGCGGGATTGATGTGAAAATAATCCTTGATTCATTAAATGCTTCAACTCAACACTCAAAACACAAAGAGCTAAGAAATGCGGGAATTTTATTAAAAGCCGAAAATTATGCGGGTAAAATGCATTCTAAATCTATGATTATTGATGATAAATATTTAATTATAGGTTCTATGAATTTTTCAAACAGCGGCGAAAACAGAAATGATGAAAATATGATTATAATAAACAATCCGGAAAGTGCAAAATTTTATAAACAGTTCTTTTTGTATCAATGGAACAAGATTCCGGATAAATGGTTAAAATATACTCCAAGAGCAGAAGGAATTGATTCAATAGGCTCTTGCACAGACGGATTGGATAATAATTATGACGGTTATACGGATATTGAGGATGAAGCATGCAAGGGGTAAATGTAAATTACAAGAGAGTGTGCGGAAAAAGTCGAAAAAGGGGTAAATAAAACATCCGAAGATGAAAAATAAGCTTTTAATCTCTTATTACTTCTTCTTAGCCTATGGTATAATAGCTTATGTAAATTGGAGGATATATGCAAGAGATTATAATAGGCAGAACTTACAAACATTACAAGGGCAATTTGTACAAAGTAAAAGGTTTTGCAAAGCATTCCGAAACATTGGAAGATATGGTTATTTATGAACCGCTTAGGACAGGCGACACATGGGTAAGACCGAAAAGTATGTGGAATGAAGTCGTTGACGATAAAGGAACTCTAAGATTTACACTTGTGGAGGAAAAATGATTACCCGAGAAGTTCAGGAATGGATAAAAAAGGTAGAGCGTGGACAATATTCTTATGAGGATGCAATGTACGAATTTTCAAGAATATCAAAGTACATGACTATGCAAGAAATTAAACAAATTAAACGCATTTTGGAAAAGGAGAATATAAAAATTAATTTATGAATACACACGTACAAAAACTTATACAATCAAAAGTTTCGCTTGCTCCAATGGCAGGCATTACAGATTATGTTTTGCGTTCTCTTGTTAGAGAGAATTCAGAAAATGCACTTCTTACAACAGAAATGATAAGTTCTGAATTTTTGACTCAAACTAAGGGCGGAGATATTCTTATGCGCGGAGAGAATCATTCTCCTATATCTTATCAGCTTAGCGGACACAAGCCGCAAATGATTGCTAATTGCGCAAAATATCTTGAAAAATATGCAGATATGATTGATATAAATATGGGATGTCCGGTAAATAAGGTCGTTAAAGGGACTGACGGATGTGCGCTTATGCGTAACCCAGATTTGGCAAAGGAAATTGTAAAAACAGTTAAATCAAATATCTCTATTCCATTAAGTGTGAAATTCAGACTTGGCTATACTTTTGATGAATTAAACTTTGTAGAATTCGGAGAAAAAATGCAAGAAGCGGGAGCGGATTTTATAACAATTCATGCAAGAACACGTTCACAAATGTACGGTGGAAAAGCCGATTGGAAAATGATTGCTAAACTTAAACATAATGTTGATATACCGGTTTTTGCAAACGGAGATATTGTTTCTATTGAAACAGCAGTCAAATGTCTTGAAGAATCTGAAGCAGACGGAGTTGCAATAGGACGCGGAATATTAGGGGATGTAACTTTAATCGGAAGAATAGAAAAATATTTAAATAAAGGAATTTACACAAATCCACCAACACTTGAAGAAAAAGTTGAAACATTAAAAGCACATTTAACCAGAGAAGTTGAACTTAGGGGAGAAAAAGTTGGAGTAAAATTTTTACGCAAATTGTATCCTTACTATTTAAACGGTTTTCAAGGGGCATCAAAACTTCGCGGAGAAATTGTTCTTATAGAGTCGTTAGATGAAATTTTATCGAAACTAAATAATATAATGCTGGCATGATTTATTAGCAATAAAGTAAGGGAGAAAAAATATGGCAGAAGAATTGAAATTGTTTGAAGGAAATAGAATAAGACATGTCTATGATGAGGAAAAAGAAACCTATTATTTTTCAGTTGTAGATATAGTTGCAATACTTATTGAAAAAGATTATCAGACAGCAAGAAAATACTGGAATAAATTGGCACAACGCTTGCGTGACGAGGGTTCAGAGCAGACGGTGACAAATTGTCACCAACTGAAATTAGAGTCATCAGACGGTAAAAAATATAAGACTGATGTGGCTGACATCAAGACTATATTTAGAATTATACAGTCCATTCCTTCAAAGAAAGCTGAACCTATTAAACAATGGTTAGCAAAAGTTGGTCAAGAAAGAGTAAAAGAAATGGCTGACCCTTCAACTGCTATTGATAGAGCAAGAGAAACTTATAAGAAACTCGGAAGGTCTGATAAGTGGATTCAGCAGCGAATGACTGGACAAGAAACCCGTAATAAACTGACCGATTACTGGAAAGACCACGAAATTACCGAAGGTGAAGAATACGCTATTCTTACAAACATTATTCATCAAGAATGGTCTGGACTATCTGTCAAAGAACATAAGAACCTTAAAGGTCTAAAGTCTCAAAATCTTAGAGACCACATGTCAGAAGCAGAACTGATATTCACTGCGTTAGCTGAATTATCTACTCGGCAAGTTGCTGAAAGTGTTAATGCTACAGGAATGGAAGAAAATAAGAATGCAGCAATAAAAGGTGGTAAAGTTGCTAATAGAGCCAGAATAGATTTTGAAAAAACTACAGGGCAAAAAGTCGTAACAGATAAAAATTTCCTCCTTTCAGGCAAAAAACCGAAGCAGATTAAGCAAAAGAATTGATATTATAATAATGTAACCTTGATTAATCCTCTTTTTTCTCGTTTCTGCGCAAATTCTACTATGTTACGTGAATTACCAATTCCCGGATGTGCTATAAGGTAGTCTGAGTTTTGCACCATATACCGATTGGCTTGTACTATTGCAAGACGAAACGGAACTTTTTCAAGACCGTCTGGGTATAGTGTTCCGTCAAAACCTTTTGGTGTTTCTGTCTTTTGAGTTAGTGCATAAGGCAGAAGTAAATATATTTCAATTTCAGAATGTCGTTTCTTTGTTTCTCTTAAAGCACCTTGAACCATACTGTCAAAGTTACCATAACGACCAACGGTAAAGGTTGTAACACCATATTCAACAATGTGTTTTTCAATAACCTCTACAAGTTGCTCTCTTATATCACTTGAAGAATGCCTACTACCTATAAAGAAACAAGTTTTATTATTCATATATGGTATTTCTTATAACACAAATACTATTCTATTAACAGATTTATTCGTAAAGTAAGACACTTATAATTTGTGTGAGGATAGATTACGCTATATAAATGACAGATTTTCAAGCGTTAATTAACAAATCCATTAAAAACTTACGGCTTAGTCTGGGAATGTCACAAGAGAAATTTAGCGAGAAATGTGGACTGAGTACGGACAACTATCGCAATCTGGAGTATAACAGGCATTCTCCTAAATCAAGCACTGTTGATAAAATCTGTTCGGCATTTAATTTAACTCCATTGGAGTTATTAAGAT
>CAJOOM010000008.1 GCA_905236775.1 Candidatus Gastranaerophilales bacterium | reverse complement strand
CCCGGCACAAAGTTCGAGGACCTGCCCGATGATTTCGCCTGCCCCCTTTGCGGCGTGGGCAAGGATAGCTTCTCACAGGCGTAACAGCAAAAAATGACGGCATCGCCGTCATTTTTTTATTTTAAGCTAAGTTCTTTAACTTCTGCAAGTGGTGTCATCGGAATAAAATAACAGATGCATCATAAAAACAAATTCTTATTACTGCAATTACTCATTCTAAATATTTTTTTAAATTAAGTTCAAAATGTTTAATAAGATCATCACCTGTCATATTGGGTCGCCACATAAAATAATTGTTTTTATATTTATCAAACCAAAAAGCAATTTCTCTATTTCGCTTTGGGTCCCTAGTAATATCACCCTCAAAAACAACCCAAAATGGCAAAATATCCAAACTATCAATACCTCCAATTTCACGATATACTTTCAATAGACCAGGAGTAAATAGTTTACAACATCTTTCATGAACATTACCACGACCCGCACTAGGTTTTTTTCCTTCTACCCACCCGTCTTGTCGCTTTATTTCACCAAATAGAATTTTCTTTGTTCTTGTATTTTCAATCGCAAAATCGGGTGATACTCCCCACTTAGTTTTTGTAAAATCTATATTGGGGTTATATATTTGTTGAAGCACTTCTTTAGATAATTGAACCGAGTTATATAAATCCTTCATATGTTTTGGTTTTTTATGTATTTTATATTCTGTACCATAAAAACATTGCTCAAAAACATCATATAGATTTGTTTCCGCCTGTAATGCTTTAAATCCACTTTGTTTTTGCCAATTTTTTCTTCCACTTAATTCTTTTTTTCCCATAGTTATATTCCTCTAAATAATTCTTCTAACGAAATATTAAAACCATTTGCTATTTTTGATATGTTTTCAATAGATATATTACGTCTGCCAGCTTCTACAGATGCTAAATAAGTTCTATCCATATTTATTAGCAATGCGAATTTTTCTTGACTGACACCCTTATCTTTTCTTAAGAGTTGAACCCGTTTTCCAAATTTTTCTTTTATCATATATATTTCTCCTTGTACTATATTATACAGAATACTTAATTGCAGAGTCAACGGACTATAAGCAACATTTGCTTGACACTGAAAATACACTATGATATAATATTTAATAGTAGGTGAGTTATAATGAATCATGAAATAAAAAAGTGTATTAGTGGTTATTCCAAATACAATCTTGAATCCAAAAAACGTACAAAAAAAAATCCACTTGATAATTTATATCCAGATTTACCGAATAAAAAATATGACATTATATATGCAGACCCTCCTTGGGATTACGGCGGGAAAATGCAATATGATAAAACTTGCATAAAATCTGAAAATATTGATTTTAGGCAAAATATCTTTATCAGCTCAGCTTCTTTCAAATACCCCACACTAAAATTAAAGGATTTAAAGGAATTAAATATACCTTCAATAGCTGCAGATAATTGTATTTTATTTATGTGGACAACAGGTCCACAATTCGCAAATTCTATAGAGTTAGGCATTAGTTGGGGATTTGAATATAAAACAGTTGCTTTTGTCTGGGATAAACAAGTTCACAATCCTGGTCGTTACACATTGTCACAAACTGAGTTTGTTCTTGCTTTTAAAAAAGGAAAATTTCCTACACCTCGTGGTGCAAGAAATATAAAACAACTTATTTCTATCCATAGAGGAAAACACAGTGAAAAGCCTGATATGGTCATAGAAGGAATAACAAGAATGTTTCCTCAACAATCCAAAATTGAGCTATTTGCAAGAAAAAATTATTATGGATGGGACAATTGGGGTTTAGAAGTACCAAATGATAAAATTCCAATTATTTCTAATGATACTATTGAATCATCAGGTCAATTATCATTATTATGACTTAATCCCCATTTTTGTTTATTAAGACCGCATAGTCGGTCTTTTTTATGATTTACACTAGAAAATAACACATAATATTTCTAAATTAAAACTGTTTGACAATACTCATAAGCCATAACTTGAATTAAAGTTATCAAAAATTCTGGTTCCTTACACAAAATACAAGCATCTTTTCTATCGCCTCTGGAGTTTTTATTATTAGTTACTGGTTGCTTTCACGCTTATTTTATGCTATAATAATCGCAGGGCACCGGCCATAACAAAAACGGTACAAATAAATATTACAGACAAGGGGATGAGACCCATGACAAAAAACGTATCT
>CAJOOM010000007.1 GCA_905236775.1 Candidatus Gastranaerophilales bacterium | reverse complement strand
CCGCTCCATTCAAAAGTCCCGAAACGTAAATTATCACCACAAACAGTCCAATGCGGAGCATAAATTAAATACTTCTTTTCATAATTTTCTGACTTTTTGTATTCATCAAAAATTGGATGCCCTACAGTAACCAATTTGCATGCAGTTTCTTTTATATTTTCTGTATAAATTTCTTTAATTAAATCAGTAGCGACATAATGTTTGTACAAGTATTTATGAAATCTTAAATCATAATCGAACCATACAACTGATGCCGGAAGAAAATATGGTATATAATAAGTTAAAGCAAATTTTGAACACACTACTGGACCTTGCGTTTTATATACATACCAAGGATGAGAATATATTACTATATCCGGATTAAATTTCTCGAACGGAATAAAATCGTCTTTTAGAATGTCATATCCTAATTCAACATTCATTCCTTTTTCATGAAAAAAATCGTAACATCGTTTTAAATCATCATTTGATTGATGATTTGGATTACCTATTGGTGCACAATTTTTCGTAACAATTATTTTTGGAATAAATCTTTTATCTTTAACCATATAATCATATACAGATTGCGACTTCCATTTAGATTCATCATACACGTAAAAAATAACATTCAAAGGTAATTTGTTCTTAATCTTTTTTAAAACAACTTGCCGATTCTTTTTTATATAACTTAAATTCTGCTTTACTTTTAAATTATAAAAAAAATCTTTTCCAAATTTTAAAAAATTACCAATTTTTTCGTAATCTACATACATAACTTTATTATATTAAAAATCAAAATTTATATGCAATAAGATCCCTAACAACTTCGCCTGCAATTATGAGCCCAACTGCAGATGGAACAAAAGCAATACTTCCGGGTATTTGTCTTTTAGAACTTACTTCATCCGTTTGAATAACAGGTTTTATAGGAGGTTCTTTTGAATAAACTACTTTTACTTTTTTTATTCCGCGTTTTTTTAACTCTTGGCGTATAACTTTAGCTAAAGGACATACTGAAGTTTTTGAAATATCCGCGACTTCAAACATCTCCGGATGTAATTTATTTCCGGCTCCCATAGAAGATATTATTGGGACACCGGCTTTTTTTGAACACTCTATCAATTCTAGTTTTCCAACAACAGTGTCAATTGCATCTACTATATAATCGTATTTTGAAAAATCAAATTCACCTGTTGTTTCCGGAGTAAAAAATGTTTTAAATTTTGTAACTTTAGCATTCGGATTAATATCCAAAATTCTTTCTTCTGCAACATCTACCTTATATTTACCTATAGTCTTTCTTGTCGCATAAATTTGGCGATTTAAATTTGTTAAACAAATTTTATCGTCATCAATCAAATCAATACTTCCAACTCCTGAACGAACAAGAGCCTCAACGGTATAACCTCCGACTCCACCTATTCCAAACACAGCAACTCTAGAATTTGCGAGCTTTTCTATACCATCATTCCTTATCAATAATTCCGTTCTTGAAAATTCATTTTGCATATTGTTATTATATTATAAAAATTTTCACATCTTTATATATGCTTTTAGTATTTTGTTTGAAATTGTATCATCAAATGCTTGTTGAATTTTTTCAAGTGGGTAAACTGTTGTGAGTCCTTTTACGTTAACCTTATGTGTCGTAAGTAGTTCAAAAGAGTCTTTCAAATCTTTTGGTGAAGGCGAATAACTTCCCATAACAGTTAATTCTTTATAATATATTTCATTATTCGGATAGCCGCTATTATGCGGAGTGCTTGAGAATACGAGAATTTTCCCGCCTTTTCTTACGACCTTAAGTGCAACATCCAATGCTTTATCCGCCCCTGATGTCATAAATACGGCATCTATTCCCCCGTATTTACCCCCGTATTTACCCCCATATTTACCCCCATTTTTACCCCCGCTTTTTTCTTGGATTAGTTCGTTAAATTCATCTAAATTCAAGGAATTATATGATTCTATTCCTAATTTGTTTGCCAGTTCAATCCTTTCATTCAATAAATCACATCCGTATACTTTATACCCCAAAGCCTTAATACCTTCTCCCATTAAGAGTCCGATGGAACCTAAACCTATTACAAGAACTTTATCCCCCTCGATTAATCCGCATCTTTTAATTGCTCTAACGCAACAACCTAATGGCTCATAGAAAGATATTTCTTCATCAGTCATATTGTTTGGAACAAGATGTGCTACGTTTTTCAAGTGTTCTTCTGAAAGGTAAACTTTTTCGCTAAATCCTCCAGGGTAAATATTAGTCGACTTAAAATGCTCACACATAGAAACATTACCATGCCTGCAATAAACACATTCTCCACAAGGAATATGATGAGATGATACGATTCTATCTCCTACTTTAAAGTTTGTGTCAGAATTTATTTCTTCCACTTGAGCAACTATTTCGTGTCCTAAAACAGCTCCGTCCTGAACAAGTTTCTCTCTAAATTTCACAATATCAGAGCCGCAAAGTCCGCACCCTAAAACTTTTACAATAGCACCTTTTCTTCCATTTAAATTTATATCTTCTACTTCTTTAATAATAATTTTTTCTTGTTTTACTTGTCCTGTTTTCATTTTAACTTTTCAACCTTGCAAATTTTGTATTAGCATAAAAATATTTTAAAATCTGATATCCGTTATAACCTTTTTTTGCCAAATTATTGGCTCCGTGCTGACTCATTCCTACACCGTGCCCGTTTTTCTTTATTCCGTCATCAAAAGACGGTACAGATTTTATATAAGGTAAATCTTGTGTCCAAACTTGACTTGCATTTTTAGTTTGCCCTCCTGCTGATGCTGAATAATAAGCGGGAACTATTTTCCCTCCATATATAATAACAATTCCCTCTGTTTCCCTAACTGCTTCATTTGTATGCTTTGTTTCAGCAGAGGCTCCGCCATATGCTTGATCTTCAGGAGTGTCTTTTAAATCATAACCGTATTGATGGCGTTTTCCCATATTTGCTAATGCGTAACTTCTTGCAGCAATTGCCTGTGCTTTATGTGCCTCATGTTCCCAAGAAGGTGGCATCTCAGAAGGAACAACACCTCTCAAATATAACTCTAAAGGTAAATCATTCATCACGGTTAGAGCATTATCATCATTAACTATTTTAAAATGTCCCCTGTACCATTTTCTCTTAACACTGACAAAACCATTTTCTTCTGGCTTTATTATGATAGTATTTGTTTTAATTTTTTTAAATTGTCCATCTATTTTTATTGCAATTACACCACGATAAGGTTTAAGCTCGTATCCTTTCATTTTTTCCATTTCAAATATAAGCTTGTTTGTTTTTCCATCTATTATCTGAGCTTTTGTAGATGCTCCGACATATGTTCTGCCAACACGAGTTTGTAACCCTATTTTTATAGCAAAACTTGGCATTACAAAAAAAAGATATATAAATAACAGTATAATTACCCTTCTCAGCCCCATAACTAAATTATACAACAAATTTTTTTAAAGGAAAATTGTAATTACTAAGTGCATTTATGCTTGAGCAATTTCTTGTGTTCCTTGAATAGAAGCTAGAACTTGATTACATTCATTTATCACTGTCTCAACTTCTTCTTTAGTTTTGGCATTAGCAAATTTTTCTCTAAGTGTTTTGAATGTTTCAATAGACTGAGTTAAACTAGCAACTTGATTTTGAACTTCTTCAGCAGTCATATCCATTGTAAATAGCATTGCACCGCTGTGAGTCGGGTTATTCCACAGAGTTAATCCTTTTGGAACATTACTTGCAGGATGTATAAGAGGTGTATATATACTTTTACATAAATATGATGGTTGCTTCCCTCCAATTGTCATGAAATCTTCTGTCAATGGATGCCATATATGTTTATCTTTGGGTACCCACCATCTATGCTTAACATCTAAACCTGCTATATATTCATCAAGGACAGCTCTGTTTGCTTGAGGATTTAATGCTAATTCGCGCATCATGTTTTCTCGCGCTTTAACCAAATCTCTCAAACCTTTATCATATGCTTTTTGAAGATTAACCATTTGTGTTTTGAATTTAATAAAATCTTTTGCAGCTATATCTTGGCCATTGATTTTAACTTTATTACTGCTTACTGAATAATTTCCAAGTCGCTCAATATTTGCTTGACCTGATGTTTTAGTGCTTCCTGCAACCATTTTATCAATGTCAGTTTTTGCTTTTAATGTTTTAAACTTGCCAAATTCAACACTATTTTTTAGTAATAAATTTTTCTGTTCAAGAAGTAATGCTAATTTTTGATTATCTGTTGTTGTATATATTAAATCGTCAATAGCTTGAAGTTTCTCATTCAAAGTGTTCTCATAATTATTAAGTTTCCTGTTATACCGTGATTCCCAATTTGATTTCTTAAATGACGATGGAACAATACCATTAGCACTTGGTTTTAAAGAAGCCTTAAATGCATTTACGGTGATATCTCTACCGAAGTTAGAAACTCCTTCAACTGTTTTTCCCGCAAGTCCTGTTCTTTGAACTGCGCAACTTGCTTTACTTGCTGTTGCGGCAGAAGTTCTAAATGCTGAACCCGCAGCTTTTAATCCGAATACTGATAGAACACCGATTATTGCGTTACCGCAAACATCTTGTTGTGCAGCATCAATTTGTGCTTGATTCTTTTTCTTTTCTGCTTCTTCTAAATCATTCCAGGCTTTACAGCCACCTGCTATTGCTCCAACGGCTCCTAATGCGCCTAGTGCAAATGCACCGCCCGGAATAAAGCATAGCCCAATACCTACTGCAATTCCCAAACAATTTAATCCAAATGTTTTAGCATCCCAATTACCATCTTTATCAAAACCTGCAATTCCTTTTCCTATATTGACCAATGATGTTCCGGCATTTGCAAGCCAACGCTTCCATCCCTTTTCACCGTTATCTATTCTAGCGCTTCCATCTTTATTTTTTGAACCGTTTATTTGCTTTAAACTTTTTTCACTCTGAATTTGTAAATCATTAAAATATTTTAATGTACTATTTTGAGAATCTTTTAATATTTGAAGTTCATATGCCTTTACTCTTTCTTCAACCCTTTTGCGAATTCTTTCAGCTTCTTCTTTTCTTTCTTTAGTAATCCTTTCTTCTTCCGTCATTGTTTCTGTTGCGGAAGGTGTATTTCCGTAGTTAAAACCTAACGGAGGTAAAAAGTATGGTGTAAATGTTGTTGCTGAAAAGTTGTTTCCCATCTCAATGTATCCTAATTTTTAATACCCTTATATTAATAAAGTATTTTTGTATTAAGAAATTGCTTTTTTGTTACAAAGATTTACAATTTTAGTTTAAGTAAGTTTAAAATTGTATAGGGAAATATCATATTAAAAATAAAAAGCATTCTACCGATATCGGTAAAATGCTTTTATGTTTTTTAGTTTTTACTTATTATTTTTTTGCCGGTACTGATTGTTCAACTGCTTTTGGTTCCGGTGTTACATTAATAGCCTTTGCAGGATTGAAACTATCATTTAAATACTCAATATTAGCACTCTTCATAAGCCCTGCTGTGAATTTCTTTAAAACTGCAATTTGTTGTTTTGTTTCAAGATAAAATCTTAAATCATCTTTTATCTTAACAAACGGTGTTACACCGGCTTCCATGCGATCAGTAACTTTTATAATATGGTAACCGTATTGAGTAGGAACCAGATTACTTATTGTATTTGGTTTCATTGAAAAAGCTGCCTTTGAAAATTCAGGAACCATTGCTTCTTTTGTAAAGAAACCTAATTGACCACCACGAGCCGCACTGCCTTTATCGTCTGATTTTTGTGCTGCAATTTTTTCAAAATTTTCCGGATTTTTCTTTACTTCAGCTAATACAGCTTCTGCTTTAACTTTTTGTGCTGCAGAATATTTTTCAAGTTCTGAATTTATTTTATCAGAAGATATATTTGGATCTTTTTCCTTTAGTTCACGAATTTTTCCTACTATGTCATTTGCAATCAGAATGTGTGATGCTCTTACTTGTTCACCGTGTTCAAATTCGTTTTGGTGAGTATCATAATATTTTTTTGCATCTGCTTCAGTTACTTCTACTTTTTCAATGGTATTAATCAATTTTCTTATTCTGATTTGAGTTTTTAAATCATCAGTAAATTTAGCATTTGTAATGCCTCTTTCTTTTAGAATTCTATTAAGTTCGTCTTTTGAACCAACTTTATCTATTACACCTTTCAGTTCTTCTTGAACTTCTTCTTTTGTAGCTTTAATTCCTCGTTTTTCAACTTCTTCATCTATTAAAGCTTTTATAATAAGCTCATTTACGACTTTTTCTTTAAATACGTTGTACATAGGATTTTCTTCTGTTTTAGCAAAGTTTTTTGCTCCGCCAAATGATTTAAATACAGAATTATCAATGCTTTTATCAAATTCTCTGTCAAAGTCGGATTGGGTTATCACATGTCCGTTAACTTTGATAATGCCATTGCTTTTTTGAGTAAACGAACAGCCAGTAAATAATACCGTTGAAACTGCTAAACATACTAATAATTTTTTCATATATTAAACTCCTTTTTCTCCTCTTAACATTCTTATGATAACTCAAACAATAAAAAATGTTAAGAGTTTTAGTGAGTATTTTAGTGAGTATTGTGAAAAAGCTGTTGTCATTGCGAGGAGGGCATAGGCATGACCGACGAAGCAATCCAGCTTTTTATTAACTTTTATTTTTAATCATAATCATCCTGCTGACCTGGTACCTCCAAAAATCCACTGCCTTAAAATTCGCCCAGAAATTTACCCTAAAAATTTACCCCAAAAGACAATAATGGTTTGATTTTTAAAAACAACATTTAACGAATCATTTCTTATTAAAGCAACTAGATTTCCTGCGGTGAAGTTAAAAAGCCTTGTTTAAAAGGAACGTCTTTATTAACAAATCCTGTTCGTACTATGTTTCTTCCGAATTTTTGTTCCAGGATATCTAAACTTTTCCCAAGTTTTGTATTTTTATCTTGTTTTTGTTTATCTGCACTACTAAATAAAGAGAGTTGTTCTTCGATATTAGAATTAAAGTTCTCGAATACGATTCCAATGCTTCTATAAAGAGTATTAGAAGAGTATATTTTATCCAACATTTCAAATGCTATTTTTGATATATCAAACTCAAAATCCAATGGGGTATCTAAATTTATTTTTTCATAATGTGTTTTAAAATCTTTTGTTTTAAGTAAAACTCCAATTGTAGAACATTTGCAATCAATTTTTCTAAGTCTTTTACAGCAATTGTGTATGTGAATTGAAAGTTCATTTTTAAGAAAATTTAAGTCAGATGAGAACTCTAAAAACGATTTAGTGTCGCTTATGGATTTTGGACACTCAATTTCATTCGATATAGGAGAAGTCATATTACCCAGTAACTCAGATTTTGTTCTTAATCCATTTATGCCAAATCTTTTTTGAATCCAGCCATCGTCTCTTTGAGTATAATCATATGCAGTTTTTACTCCATAACCCCTGAGTTTTAATCCTAAGCGTCTGCCTATTCCCCATACTTCATCAATTTCTGTTTGTTTGAGTAATTTTATTCTTGTTTGTCTGCCAACTATTGCAACTCTGTATTTAGAATTCTTTGCTTTATCTGATGCGAGTTTTGCTAAAGTTTTAGACGTACTTATTCCAATCGTTACCGGAATATCTACTTCTTCAAGGATTCTATTTTGAATATACAAACCAAGATCATATATATTTTTTTTATATAATTTTGTTAAACCAGTAAAGTCAACAAATGCTTCATCTATAGAATATACTTGCACATTAGGACTGAATTCTTTTAGAATAGACATTACTCTTTTTGAGATTTTAGTATAAGCATAATGATTTGTCGGTATATAAATACACTTTGGATATTTTTCTACGGCTTGAAAAAGAGGAATTCCCATGGGAACTCCTAATTGTTTTGCTTCTCTAGAACGAGCTATCACACAACCTCTTTCGCCTGATACTACACTTACCGGAACCCCTTTTAGTTCAGGATTAAGTTTTCTTTCACAAGAAACAAAAAAGCTGTCACAATCTACTAATGCTATATTTGTCATATTCTTATATCTTATAAAAAATTTTTCTCTAATTTTTTCTCTTTCCAATTATATACAGTTTTTTCAGGTAAGATTTCCATATACAGACCCTCTTTATATCTGGCAACATACCATTTGTGAAATTTTAGAGCACGCATAATGTCTGTTGTATGGAATTTTTCCTCTTTTTTCCCGCCTTTAATCTTGTACAATTTATAAAGAGCATTGACTTGCTCACCGGAATCAACATCTATCATAATGATAGTTTAACTCATATGAAACATATTGTAAAATTCCATGTAACTGATGCAATGTAGTTAATCTTTTGAAATATTTCTTTACAAAAAAGCAATTTCTACTAAGATTATTACTTTATATATATAGACGGATAATTATGCGGATTGGATATCATTTATGGGACTGAGTAATTTTCTAGACAATTTTATAGGTGGTTTTACGTTCGGAGTACTTGCCAATAATCCGTTTACCTTAGGCATGTTTTCTAATCCGTTTATGTGTGGCGGGTATTATTCTAGCAGAGTTGATTATGGTACATTTATTAATCCATTTCCAAGTATTTGGGGTGGAGGATTTTATTCGTCTATGCCGATTCAAATGCCATCTACATTTGCAAATCCATCTTTCCCGACATTAGATTTTTCCTGTGTTAATCAGTCTATATGGGATTTTACGTCTGCACAATTTGACATGCAAATGAAAGCTTATAAAGAGCAGGCTGACAGAATTAAGCAGGAACAAACAGAAAATTCTTCGCAATCTAATTATAATAATCCTTTCTACTATCCACAATATGTTACTATGCCTTATCAAACCTATTATCCGCCATATTCTGCATATTATGAACAAAGTCAAAAACCATCCGAATCAAAGAGCGAAATAAAGAGTGACACAACAGTTAAGACAGAAGAAAAAAGTGATAAAACATCACCAAAAGCTGAAAATAGTTCTAAAACAACGCAAAGAAAGACTTTCTCAGAGGGCGAACGCGAATTTGCAGAAGAGTATGCTTCTTTAGGAATCACTGATACTCGTTTCCAGAAATTTTTTGAAGAAAGTATTTTAAATAGCGAAGGCAGAAGTTATGGAAAGGATAACAAAGAAATGGCAAAAGCAGGAGTTCAACAAAGCACTTATAACACTTATAGAAAGGGTAAAAATTTACCCACACAGAATGTAGAGCAAATGACCGACCAAGAAATGTGCGAAATTTACTATGGTATTTATAAAGAATGCGGTGCAGACAAAATTAAAGATGACAGGATGGCTTTATATGTCTTTGATGTTGGTGTAAATTCCGGCTCAAAGCAAGCAATAGCATTCTATAAAAGGAGCGGAGATAATCCTCAAACATACGAAAAGCTCAGAAGAAAATTCTATAATAATTTAGCCAAGAAAGATCCAAATACATATGGTTCATCATTGAATGGTTGGATGAAAAGATTAGAAAAAGTAAGAAAATATGCTGATAAAAACTTGTCTTCAACTGCATAAAAAAAAAGCCGTTTCATTAGAGAACGGCTACCAGACTTGGGGAGGAGGTATGAAAAACCTTTTTAGGTTTTCCATACTATTTATATCGTCAAGATTTTTTATTTCTTTAGCTTATTGTTTAAAATCTCATACAAATGTATGAGGCAAATTTAAAATTCTATAATTTATAGATTATAATATTATATTTGGCATATTGAAAACAACGTTTGTGAGTGTTAGAATCCTATTATGTTTAAAAAGTTTTTACTAATTTTATGTTTTGCTTGCATACCGGCATTTGCAGGTGTTTATGAAAGTGCAGTTTCCGGTGATAAAGATGTAATACTTTATTTGTATACACAAGACTGTATGATGTGCCAAAGATTTAATGCAAGATATGAACAAATGAAAAAAGCATATCCGGATTTGAAATTTGTATCAGTAGATGCTGAAACTCCATACGGTTCAAGATTAATGTGGAAATTTAGGGCAAGATACGTGCCGTATTTAATTTTAACCGGACATAAAACCGGAAAATCTGCGGTTATAAATCCGTCATGTTCTATGGATGAATTATGCATGAACCGTGCATTAAAAGGCTTTAAGGGTTAAGGACTAAATAAAAAGGAGTATATTATGAAGGGAATAGTGTTAGCAGCAGGGGCAGGAACCAGATTATATCCGGCATCACAGCCAATATCAAAAATTTTACTACCGATTTATGATAAACCAATGATTTATTATCCGTTATCTACTCTAATGCTTGCCGGAATAAAAGATATTCTTATTATAACAAATGAATCTGATTATGATAATTTTATTAAACTACTTGGTGACGGTTCACAATATGGTTTAAATTTAAGTTATAAAATTCAATATGTACAAAGAGGAATAGCTGATGCATTTTTAATAGCAGAAGATTTTGTTTGTGGAGAAGATGTAGCACTTATTCTGGGAGATAATATATTCCACGGACAGGGTTTTTCTACCATAATGAAAAATGCTATAAAAAAGAATTCAGGTGCAACTGTTTTCGGATATACCGTTAAGGACCCGGAAAGATTTGGAGTAGTTGAATTTGATAAAAACAACAAGGCGATTTCTTTAGAAGAAAAGCCTCTTTGTCCAAAATCCAATTATGCTGTAACAGGTCTTTATTTTTATGATGGGAATGTATGTGAATATGCTAAACAACTATCCCCATCAGCAAGAGGCGAACTCGAAATTACTGATTTAAACAAAATTTATTTAAATAAAGGACTATTAAATGTTGAAATATTAGGAAGAGGTTTTGCATGGCTTGATACGGGAACACACGATTCAATGCTTCAGGCAAGTTTATTTGTTCAAACGATGGAACTCAACAAAGGTGTTAAAATTGCTTGTTTAGAAGAAATTGCCTTTAATCAAGGTTTTATTACAAAAGATGAACTTCTAAATAAAATAGAAAAATACGGAAGAAAAAATGAATATTATAATTATGTAAGAGATGTTGTTAATCATCCGGACTCTGTTGCATTGAGTTTTGTATAGGTATTCATTTTGCATAGTAACCCGGTTACTTATTATATTGAAGAATTTATGATAGAATCAGAGCATACATAATTGATGAGGGAGTGTTATGGGTAAATTTGCTGTAAAAATGATAAAATTGTTAGGTATAGTTTTATTTGGTGTTTTTGTATTATTTTTATTACTTCCGTTCGTTTTAAATTTCTTCATAGATAAACAAATTCCGCAAATAGCCGGACTAATAAATAAATACACAGGTTTAAGCGCAGGTTTGGAAGAAGTAAGAGTAGTTACAACACCAAAGCTTACAGCAGGTTTAAAGGTTAAGAAATTTGAATTATATACTCCAACAAAAGAACCTATATTAATTGCGAATGATTTTGATGTAAAAATGTCACTACTTCCTTTATTGGCAAAAAATATAAGAATTGACGTTATAAAACTTGGCAGCACAAATTTAACATTAAAATTTAATAAAGATGGAGATTTAGATTTTATTAAATATCTTCCTGCAGATGAAAATAATACTAAAAAGACTGCTCAAAAAGAAGAACCTAATGAAAAAAATCCCCTTCCTTTAGGGCTTAAACTTTCAAACCATCTTCCTGATATTTATGTTGACAGCTACAACGTAAATATTACAGACGGGACAGATAATTTCTTAATAAAAGGGGATAAAACGCAAATTACTGATTTTATCATTAATAAAAGTATAAAATTAAAAGGGGCAGGCAAAATTATATTAAAAGATAGAGAACATTTTAATTACAACATAAATATTTATAATAAAATCATGCCTGATGTTGAATTAAATAATCTTGTATTTAATCCCGTAACTGAAGAAGAAAAGAAAAATGAACCGCAAAAGTTTGACATAATATCTGTATTTAATGGGCTTTATGACAGTAAGCTGACAACTAATATTGATTTAGATTTAAAAACAACAAAGGAATCAATTGATGGTAATGCAAAAATTAATCATGTGTCAATAATTGGTCTACCAAATTCTAAGGCTGATTTATTGTTTAAGGGAAATAGTATAAATGTAAATTCAGACATATATACAGCAAAAAATGAAGTTTCAACAATAAACGGAAATATTACTACAGGTAAAAAACCATCTGTTGATTTGAATATAAAATCAAAAGTTGAAATATCCAATATAATGGAAATAATAAAAAAGATTGCATTGATATTTAATATACAAGATTTGCAAACTCTTACAGCTAGCGGAAATATGAATGCAGATTTTAATATAAAATCTGATCTTAAGAAAGTGCAATCAAGCGGATTTTTAAAAGTTCCGTTCGCTAAATTATATTATGGCGCTTATAAAATAGGAATTGACAATATTAATGCAGATGTTGCACTGGATAATAATAATGTAAATTTGAAAAATATCAGCTTTTCTATATTCGGTCAACCGCTTAAAATATTTGGAACATTGAATTCTGAAGCAGTTGCAGATATTCATGTCTTAGCAGATAAGTTGGATCTAAAAGGCTTATTGATTGCTTTTGGACAAGCCTCTATTATGAAAGAAAATCCGATATATTCAGGAACTGTTTCTATGGATGCAATTATAAAAGGAAAATTGGACAAAATTAATCCAATTATAAAATTGAATCTTGCTAATATAGACTTAAAGAATGTTCCATCTGATATAAGACTAAAAGCGCCAAGTACATCCGTAGACATAACATCCGACGGAAAAACTTTCGGCGGTAGTGCGATTAGTAAAAATGTAGCACTTATTAATCCTGCTATAACTGTTTCAGCAAATCAAATTAATGCAAATATTTCTCCGGAAATCATAGAGATTACTCAAACTCCTGTTAAAATAGATAAAAATAATACAACTATTTCCGGAAAAATAACAAATTATTTAACTGAAGTTATAGGACTTGATTTTATAACATCAGGAGATATTCAATCCACTTTAAAAGGTGACATGAACATACCTAAGCAAACTCTTGCTTTAACCTATGCAACCACAAATTTGTCTACAATTGTAATACCAGGTTTTGATAAATCAAAGCTTTCTTTTAAAGGAAAAATAACTATAACCGGTAATATGACAAATCCAATAATTTCCGGTTCAGCGAATGTACCGTCAATTTCGATTCCGGAAATCCCTGTTACAATGACTGATATGGATTTAAAACTTAACGGAACTATTTTACACGGTTCCGGTTTTGTAAAAGAGTTCTCATCTGGCGGAATTAAGGCTCAAAATCTTGCCAGTGATTTTGAATTGAAAGGAATGGATTTTTATTTAAATAATCTTAAAGGTACGGCATTCGGGGGAAATGTTAACGGTGATATTGTATACAATTTGTCAAATGCAAAAACTAAACTTAATTTTAAAGGCAGTAATCTAAATGCAGAAAGTGCAATAGAAGGAGCAAGCGGAATAAAAAACGCACTAAGCGGAAGTTTGGGCTTTGATACAAAATTAACACTGACAGTTCTTGAATATAATCAAATGATAAAATCTATAAAAGGAGATTTGAATTTTAACATAAAAAATGGGGCATTTGGTTCAATTGGTCGCTTTGAAGGCTTTTTAGGCGCAAGCAATATAGCAGAAAACTACTTCTTAAAAAATACTGTAAATGCTTTATCCAATGCTGCCGGATTAGCAACAACAGCACAATTTGAACTTTTAGACGGAAGCCTCACTCTAAGCGACGGATGGGCGAAATTAAATAATATAAAAAGTGCAGGTCCGAGCCTTTGCTACTATATAACAGGAAAATATAATATCTTAAACGGTACAACTAATGTTAATATACTTGGAAGATTAGATGCCCCAATGGTAGCAAAGCTTGGCCCGTTAGGGACATTAAATATGTCAAATTTAATAGGCGATAAAGCTGCATCAGTTTTGAAAATTCTAACAACGAATCCTCAAAATGAAAACATGGAACTAATTCCGGCACTAACAAATAAAAGTACAAACTATCAAGATTTTAAAGTTTCTTTTAATGGAGGTGTTGATTCAAAAAGCTCTATTAAATCATTCAAATGGCTTAAAAATGCTGATATGACTGAACTAAAACCTCAAACTGTAAAGGATATTGCTGATAGTATAAAAGATGCTTATAAAACTGATATTAATACTACAAAAGAAGAATGGAATAATGCTGTAGAACAAAAGAAAAAAGAAATTAATGATGTAAAAGAACAAATAAATACAACAAAGGAAGATTTTAAGAATCTGTGGAAAAGCATAAAAGACACTTCAAAACAGAACGATAATACTAATTCAGCAGCACAATCACAAGAGGTAAAAAATGAAGTACCAGAAACAAAACCTTTGAATACTGAATCAATAAATGCAGAACCTGCTAGTACAAGCGATGTAAATTCTAATCCTGTAGAACAAGTAAAATCAGAAACAATTCAAGAAAATGAGGCAGTTGGAGAATAAAAGACTTTAATATTTAAAGTTATGTAAATAGTTTTCTTTACAACTAAATTTGATTTTGGTACAATTAAGTTATGAATAGTTTCTTAAAAAGAACGGTCATTTAACCCGTTCTTTTTTATTTTAAGCAGGGGTAAATTGGTGGTAATAATTTACTTTAAAACTTAAAGAAAGGAGGCTTATGAAACAGGATATAAACAGACATGAAGTCTTAGAAAAAATCACACCGCTGATTGAAAATACAGCTATGAGATTTGGATATATACCTATAGAAATTGAATTTATAAAAGAAAATCATCGCTGGTTTTTACGTATATATCTTTATTCTAAAGAAAAAGATGTTACTCTTGATGATTGCGAGAATGTAACGCGTTCTTTGAACGATTTCTTAGATGAATTAATTCCTGTTAAATACTATCTTGAAGTATCTTCTCCAGGGTTAGAGAGAAAATTTAAATCAGATAAGGAGTTTGTTTATTTTCAAGGTAGAAGAATAAGTCTTAAACTAAGAGAACCTCTTGAAGGTGAAACAGAAAAAATTTTTAAAGGTGAAATTGTAGATTGGAATGATAACTTCGGACTTACTTTTTTGAGATTCGAAGATGGTTCAGAATTAAAGATTCCAAAAGAAAATATACAATCAGCTAAATTATACATAGATTAATAAAATAAAGGAGAATCAATCATGATTAAAATCGGAACAGCATTATTTGAAGCTTGTGAAGAACTTGAAAGAGACAGAGGTATTTCGAAAGAAGTTATAATATCATCTCTTTGTGATGCGCTTGTTGCAGCATACAAAAAACATATGCACGTAAAAGAGGCTGCAAACATAGAAGCAATTTTTGAAGAACAAACCGGAGAAATAGGAGTATTTTCAACAAAGACAGTTGTTAAAGAAGTTGTAGACCCGGATATGGAAATATCCTTAGAAGATGCTCAAGAAATTGATGATGAAGTTGAAATAGATGATGAGGTTAAAATTGAAGTAACTCCGGACCAATTCGGAAGAATTGCTGCTCAATCTGCGAAACAAGTTATTACTCAAAGAATAAGAGATGCTGAAAGAAATAACATTCTTAATGAGTTTTTAGAAAAGAAGGGAACTCTTACTACGGGTATTATTCAAAGAGTAGAAAATAGAAATGTTATTGTAAATATTGGTAAAACAGATGCAATAATGCCTCAAAGAGAGCAAATCCCGAGAGAATACTATAAACCCGGCAATAGAATCAGAGTATTTGTTTTAAATGTAAAAGAAACAAATAGACTTCCACAAGTTATTGTTTCTCATGCTCATCCGGAAATCGTCAGAGAATTATTTGAATTAGAAGTTCCGGAAATTGAGGACGGAATAGTTGAAATTAAATCTATATCGCGTGAAGCAGGTTATAGAACGAAAATTGCTGTTTGGTCGAATGACCCTGAAGTTGATTCTGTAGGAGCATGTATAGGACCTCGCGGCAGCAGAATTCAAACAATTGTTGGTGAGTTAAAGAATGAAAAAATTGATATAGTTCGTTGGTCAGAAGACCCTGTAGAATATATTGTTAACGCAATTTCTCCGGCAAGAGTTGTTTCTGTTGATATTATGACAGATGGTCAAGACCAAAAAGATGCTTTGGTAGTAGTTCCGGATGACCAATTATCACTTGCTATCGGAAGAGAAGGTCAAAATGTAAGACTTGCTCATAGATTAACAGGTTGGAAAATTGATATTAAATCAATCTCTCAAATGGAACAAGAAGAAGGTGCAAATGGAGGAAATGGAGTAAATGAGGTAAACAGCAAATTAAATACTCCGGTCCAAGATTATGAATATAATGAAACTGAAGAACGTGCTGTTGATTCAGAAGAAATTCAAGAAGAAATTGAAGAAGAGATGAACCAACAAGCATACGATGAAGAAGACTTAACTCAAGAAACAGAAGTCGAAGAATCAGAAGAAAATACTGAAGATGAGTTAGCTTAACTTAATAATAAAGGGCTTTACACGTCAAATTGATAGGTGAAGCCCTTTTTATATTAATGGTTGTATATCATGAATAAATTAAATAAAGGAATGTTTGTAAAAATCTTTTTAATATTTCTGGGTACTTTATTTTACTTTTTTGCGAATTTTCAGCGTATGGCAGTACCGGGAGCTATTTTTGATTTATTGGAACAGGAACTCAGAGTCACAGCTCCTTATATAACAGCATTTGGTGCTATATATATGTACGTATATGCGATTAACCAACTTATAAATGGAATTTTGGTTGATAGATATGGCGGATATAGAGTTATGCTTGGAGGTGGATTAATTCTTACTCTTGGAGCTGTTCTTTTTCCCCTATCTTCAAATCTTTTTATTATGTATTTATCCAGAGGTTTAATAGGACTTGGAAGCAGTACTTTTTATTTAAGCATTATAAAAGAATTACGGAATATTGTTTCAGAAAAAAACTTTGGGATGGCAATTTCTATAATGTTATTTTTAGGATACACAGGTGGAATATTTGCTAATGCTCCTTTTGTATTTGCTATGCAACATGCTACTTGGCGTGAAATTTTACTTACTCTTGCTTGCGTCTCTCTTATAGGAGTAATTATTTTTGCTTTGCTTATTCCTAAAGTTGAGTTACCCAAAATTAATAAAAATGTAAAATTACGATTATTACCTTTTAGACTGGTTTTACACAAACGACATAATAGAAATTTATTTAGTTTTGCTTGCTGTAACTTTGCAATCTGTTATACAATTCAAACAATTATTGGTAAAAAGTTTTTAGAAGATTTTTGTCTGATGTCTGTTCATAAATCAGCGCTTGTTTTATCCGGCATGGCTATTATCGCGGCTCTATTTAATATAGTTAATGCGTATGTTTGCAAGCTTGGACACAATCATAGAGTAAGATTTTTAAAAAACGCATCATTTATTACATTTGGTTCTCTATTATTAATTTGTATTGCTTTAATATTTGATTATAAAACGGATTTTATTGCTGCAATATTTTTTGTACTTGCAGCAAATGCAAGTTTAACATCAATTTTAGTTCCGGTTCTTCATTTAACAAACAGAAAAATGATATCAGGTACAGCTGTTAGCATAATGAATTTCTGTTTCTTTACTATGGTAGGAATACTCGGTACTTTAACAGGATTTTTGCTTAATATATTTGAACCGTCTAAAAACGGAGACACTATAATGTATTCAAACAATGCTTATTTATTAGTTTTTGGATTATTTTTTATTTTAAGTGTTTTCGAAATGTACAAAGCTATGAAAATGTCAGACAAATATTAATTCGTCAATCTTTCTTATTTATTAAAAAACTGTTTCAAATACTGTCCTGTGTATGATTTTGGATTTTTTGCAACATCTTTCGGAGTACCGCATGCCACGACTTCTCCACCTGCATCGCCGCCTTCTGGTCCCAAGTCAATTATATAATCTGCAATTTTGATTAAGTCTAAGTTATGTTCGATTATAAGTATTGTATTTCCGTTGTCTGCAAGCTGTTGAATTATCTTAATCAATTTATCTAAATCGTACCAGTGCAACCCTGTTGTAGGTTCATCTAATAGATAAAGTGTTTTTCCTGTTGCACGTTTGTTTAGTTCTGATGCGAGCTTTATTCTCTGTGCTTCACCACCGGATAATGTTGTTGCACTTTGACCTAATTTTATATAGTCTAATCCAACATCATTAAGAGTTTTTAATTTATTTGCAATTTGAGGGATATTTTCAAAAAATTCATATGCCTCTTTGACACTCATATCTAAAACATCAGATATAGTTTTACCTTTGTATTTAACTTCTAAAGTTTCATTGTTGTAACGTTTACCTTTACATACATCACATTTTACATAAACATCAGATAAGAAGTTCATCTCGATTTTTAAAACACCATCACCTTGGCAAGCTTCACAACGTCCGCCTTTTACGTTAAAGCTAAATCTACCGGGTTTATATCCTCTCATTTTTGCTTCGTTAGTTTTGGCATAAAGTTCTCTAATAGGCGTAAACACATCTGTATAAGTTGCAGGATTTGATCGAGGAGTTCTTCCAATCGGAGATTGGTCTATGTCAATAATCTTATCCAAGTTTTCAAATCCTAATATCTCATCAACTCCTTGTGGTTTAGGTTTGTTTTTTCTTAATTTATGAACTGCATACTCATATATTAAATCTTGCATTAACGTTGATTTTCCTGAGCCTGAAACACCTGTTAATACTACAATCTTACCCAACGGAATATCTAAGTCTATATTTTTTAGATTATTTCTAAATGCATTTCTTATTTGCAAGAAGTTTCCATTTCCATCTCTTGTCTTTTTGGGAACAGGGATACTATACTCACCGGATAAGTACTTACCTGTAATAGAATCTTCACAAGCAATTATATCATCTACTCCGCCTTGTGCTATAACAGTACCACCATTAACACCTGCTTTTGGACCGATATCAACAATATAATCTGCATTTCTTATTGTATCTTCATCATGTTCAACAACAATAAGAGAATTTCCCATATTGCGCAATTTAAACAGAGTCTTAATTAATCTGTCATTATCTCTTTGGTGTAAGCCGATAGACGGTTCATCGAGAACATACAAAACACCGGAAAGTCCGCTTCCAATTTGAGTCGCAAGACGAATTCTTTGCGCTTCTCCTCCGGATAAAGTTCCAGATGCTCTAGCAAGATTCAAATAATTCAAACCAACATCACATAAAAACTTTAGCCTTGCTCGTAGCTCATCTAAAATTTGTTTTCCAATTTTCATTTGGAAATCTGAAAGAGTCAAATATAAATCTGTTACAAATTCTAAAGCCTTATCAATAGGCATCATACAGAATTCATGAATATTAACCCCATTTATTCTTACCGCAAGCGGGAATGGTTTAAGTCTTGCTCCCCCGCATTCCTCACAAGGAGTGGTTATCATATATTTTTCTATCTCGGTTTTCCAGTATTCACTTTCAATATTGTAGTGTTTCATCAAAAATGGTATTACACCTATAAATTTTTGTAAAACATTTCTATATCTGTGTGAGCCGAATTCTCTTATTCTCATTGGAATTCTATCTTCACTTCCATATAGAATTATTTCTTGATGTTCTTTAGGCATATCTTGAAATGGAATGTCATAATCCATTTCATAAGCTAATCTTACGGCTGTTAAAACATCATCATAATATGAAGTTGCAGACTTGCTCCAAGGATAAATCGCACCTTCGTTAATAGATTTAGTTCTATCAGGAATCACTAAATCAGGATCAATCTTAAAATCAAATCCTAGTCCGTCACACTTCGGACAAGCTCCATATGGCGCATTAAAAGAAAATATTCTTGGAGTAAGTTCTTCGAAACTTATGTTGCAATCCGGACAAGCAAGTTTTTCACTGTATACTATTTCCTCTCCTCCGACAACATCAATATTAGTTACTCCGTCAGATTTTTGCAACGCAATCTGAACTGAATCTGCTATTCTTGAACGCGCTTCTGGTTTGACTACAACTCTATCAATTACAACTGATATCGTATGAGCTTTTGTTTTTGCAAGTTTGATTTCGTCTTCATCCAAGTTATAAATTTCACCGTCAACTTTAACTCTAACAAAGCCTTCTTGTCTTAGCTCTTCAAATAAAGATTGAAATTCACCTTTTTTCCCTTTAGCAATAGGAGCAAGAACTTGGATTTTTGTGCCTGCATCTAATTTTAGAATATTATTAACAATTTCATCAATAGTTTGTGGTTTGATTGGTTTACCACACTTAGGACAATAAGGAGTGCCTATTCTTGCAAACAAAAGCCTTAAATAATCATAAATCTCAGTTACAGTACCCACTGTAGAACGTGGATTATTGCTTGTTGATTTTTGGTCTATAGATATTGCCGGAGTAAGTCCGTCAATATAATCAACATCCGGTTTATCCATTTGTCCTAAAAATTGTCGTGCATATGTCGATAGACTTTCAATATAACGTCTTTGACCTTCTGCAAAAATTGTATCAAATGCTAAAGAACTTTTTCCAGAGCCTGAAACTCCGGTGAAAACGACTAGTTTATTTTTTGGAATCTCTAAGGATACGTTTTTAAGGTTATGTTCTCTTGCTCCCTTTATTGTAATATTTTCTGTCATACCGCTATTATATATCAAAGTGTTTTTAAATTCTAATGTTGATATTTTGAAATAACTAAGATTCTTTTTTTTCAAAATCTTTCATAAAAATGAGGTTGACCATGTTTTTGGACAACCTCATTTTAGTAATTATCTACTTATTCTTAATTCTCACCCACTGAGATATAACAGTTTGTTCTTTTATTTACATAAGTTGTATGCAAAAGTTCATGCGCTTTATGAGAGTTTGGTTTCTCAAGGTGATTTGCATACAAATCTTTGATTTCAGGGTTTTCGTGAGATTTTCTCCATTCACCTGTTGCATCATCTGTATAAAGACCTTGCGCACGAAGTTCCTTAATATTAGAGTCATTGCAGCTTTGTGGCTGACCGCCGCCATTTATGCAGCCGCCTGGACAAGCCATAACTTCAAGAAGTTGATAATCTGCCTTTCCTTCTTTGATTTCTCTTATGCATTTTTCAGCTTCACGAAGAGTATTAACTATTTTAACTTTTACTTTTGTACCTTTTAAGTCTAGTTCAACAGTTTTAACTCTGTGTGTTCCTCTCATTTCGTTGATTACAACATCTTTAAGAGTTTCACCGGTAACAACTTCATAAGCAGTTCTTGCTGCGGCTTCAGCAACACCACCAGATACACCGAAGATTGTTCCTGCACCTGAATATTTACCGAACGGTGAATCAGCTTCTTCGCCTTCGAGAGTCTTAAAGTCAATACCTGCTTCTTTAATCATTCTGCCAAGCTCTTGAGTAGTTAAAACATAGTCAATTTCTTGTCTACCGTCTGCCATCTTGAACTGTTCTCTCTTAGCTTCATATTTTTTAGCGGTACAAGGCATAATTGATACACTTACCAAGTTCTCTTTTGTAAATCCTTCGTGGTTTTGAGGAACATATTCTCTGATTATTGCGCCCATCATACCTTGAGGTGATTTACAACTTGATAAGTGGTCAAGCATATCAGGGTGTTGAGTTTCTAAGAAACGAACCCAGCCCGGACAGCAAGATGTAAATAATGGTAACTTGCCCCCATTTTGAAGTCTGTCGATGAATTCGTGTGCTTCTTCCATAATAGTTAAGTCAGCAGAGAAGTTTGTATCAAATACAAGATCAAACCCGATTCTTCTAAGTGCAGCATTAATTTTCTTAGTAGAATTAACACCTGCATCAAGTCCGAACATTTCACCGATTGCTACACGAACTGATGGTGCAAATTGGACAACAACTTTCTTTTCAGGATTGTTAATTGCTTTCCATACTTCATCAAGTTGTGTATCATTAATGGTAATTGCGCCTGTCGGACAAACAGCAGCACATTGACCACAATTTATACATTCGCTATTACCAAGAGGTCTGCCTGCCATAGGTTCTACAACAGTTTTACTTCCTCTATTTGCAAAACCTAAAACTTGTAGACCTTGGTGTTCGTCACATGCTCTAACACAAGCCCCGCAAAGAATACATTTGTTATTATCACGAATTAATGCACAAGAACTTGCATCTTTTTTAACCATAACATCACGTTGAGCATATTGTTTAACGTGTCTGATACCGTATTCTTCAGCATATTTTTGAAGTTCGCATGCACCTGATTTTTCACAAGTAGTACATTCTCTGTCATGATTAGCAAGAAGAAGTTCAAGCACCATTTTTCTTATCTTTCTTACCTTTTCTGTGTTTAAATGAACTTTGATACCTGCTTCCGGAGGCATTGTACAAGATGAGTTAATCATTTTTCTTCCGTTTGGATATTCAACTTCTACAACGCACATTCTGCAAGCACCAAAAGATGTTAAGTCAGGTCTATAGCATAATGT
>CAJOOM010000006.1 GCA_905236775.1 Candidatus Gastranaerophilales bacterium | reverse complement strand
TCAGATTAAATCTGGAAATCCCATAACAATTACAAACCCCGAGATGACGCGATTCCTTATGAACCTTGACGAAGCGGTTGAGCTTGTAAAATTCGCTTTTGAGCATGCAAATCCCGGAGATTTGTTTATTCAAAAGGCAGACGCTTCAACAATCGGAGTGCTTGCGCAAGCTGTTCAGCAGTTGTTCGGCGATACAGGAACAAAGATAATTGGCACCCGTCACGGTGAGAAATTGTATGAGACGCTGATGACGCGCGAGGAACGATTGCGTTCGGAGGATATGGGCGACTACTTCAGAGTTGCCGCAGACAGCCGCGATCTGAACTATGATAAGTTTGTCGTCAAAGGACAAGTTTCAACTGAGGCTGATGAGTCATACACCAGTCACAATACCCACCTTCTTGATGTGGATGAAACGGTGAAAAAGATTCTTACAACCGATTATGTACAGGAGCAGCTGAAAAAATGAAGGAAAAAGCTATGACATCCCAAAAGCACTTTTTATTTTTTTTAAGCAATCACCGTCAGGATGCTTGTTTTATTGTTCTGGTTGTAATCGCTTGTTGCTTTAAACTATGGAAAGCTAAATACGGGATAAGTGAATTTGATGAGGCTTTTTACTTAACAATACCGCATCGTATGTCACTTGGTGACAGCTTGTTTTTTAATGAATGGCATCCTTCTCAAATGTTTGGATTGCTGTTATATCCATTTTATTGGCTGTATATGAGTGTTTTTGGAACTACCGAAGGTATCCAATTAGTATTTCGTTACATATATGTTGTTTTTCATCTCTTGGTGGTATTATTTGTATATATAAAAATAAAAAAATATGGATTTCTTACGGTTCTTGGTTGTCTTTCGTATTTTTTATTTACTCCTTTTCAGCTAATGGCTCTTTCATATAATACTATGTGTTTGGATTTTTTGCTGTTGGCCGGAGTGATTATGGCAACATATTATTATAAGAAAAAAAGAGACGTCATAAAGTTGCTGATTGCCGGATTCTTTTTTTCTGCTGCAGTATTATGTTGTCCATACCTTGTCTTTGTATATTTTCTCTTTTTCTTCATTTCATTTTTTCGATTTCTTTTTGAAAAGATAAGAAAAACTAAAATCTCGATATTAGATAATGAAATATGGCGCATTAATTCGTTTATCTTTTTCTCTATTGGATGTACGGTTTTAGCCACAGTGTTTATTTGGTATATATTCAGCCATATGAATATGAATGAATTTCTAAATAGTATTAAGTATATATTAAATGATTCAGAGCATATGCCAGTGTCGCTGCAGCAAAAGACTATTATATATTTTAAGCAATTTATTATTTCACCTAGTATAGTTTATATTGCATCTCTTTCGTTGTGTGTTATTACGTTTTTTATTATGTTGTTTGATAAAAATCGAAATAATCATAAGTTTATTTATGTAATAACAGCATGCATGTTTTCTTGTGTGTTTTTGTATTTTGGTCGTAATATAATTTTCAATGCTTTTATGATTCCTATTTCATTTATGGGATTGTATGCTTTTGTTTTGTCAAAAAACAAGAATTGGAATTTGTTTTTCTGGATTTATGTGCTCGGGATTATTTACTCATTCGCTATTAATCTTGCCTCTAATACAAAAATTTATGCTATTGGTATAGCTTTTGCGATTCCGACATTGTGTAGCTTTATTTTTATAAATGAAATATTAAAAGAGATTCTTATAGATATTCAAAAGAATCATAGCATTGTTGATAAATCGCTTGTCTTTGTTTTATTATTGTCAATGGTGTATTTTTTAGGGATTGAATCTTTTGACACGCTAAATCATTGCCTATGGGATGGAAATGTTGTTTTTCCGCGTGAGACAACGGAAAAGATAGAAAATGGTCCATCAAAAGGTGTGATTACTACAGCAGATAGAAAGGCTTTATATGATTCAATTTATTGTGATATAAAGATTCTTAAAAAACAAAATAAACCAATCTTGTGTTTAACAAATCAGGCATGGGTTTATCTTGGACTTGAGACATCGGAATATGCAACATTTTCGGCGTGGTTGCCTGAGGATATCTCAACATTAACTCGTTTAGAAGAATACTATTCAATTTATCCGGAGAAAACGCCATATTATATTTATATTCCAGATACGGGTGGTTGGGACGATATTCAAAAACCTGTGAAATTCTTTGAGAATAAAGGTTATATAAGGAAAAAATGCAAATCAGGATACAGTTTAGAGTTTAAGAAATCATGAACAGAATTATAGGACACATATAACTGCTTGTAATTTGAAGGAGAACAAAAATGAATACGGATTCGATAATTGTAGGCAGACAAACAGACAGGGGAATACAGTTGCTTAGAATAGTAGCGTGTGTTTCTGTGTTTGTTTGCCATTTTGCACAACGTATGAATTTTCAAAATTTTTCTCAGATGTTATTCGATTTTTCTCAATTGACAAAGTATGGTGTGGAATTGTTTTTTGTAATTAGCGGGTATCTTGTTTGTTTTTCGCTTGCAGAAGGAAAATCGGTTATTAGGTTTTATAAAAAGAGAATCATCCGTATCTTACCTTTGTATTATTTTTGCATATTGTACTATTATATCACTGAAACTTTTATTTTCCATGATATTCCCAAGGATCCTTATAATTTGGGTTGGTTGAGATACATTTTTTGTCTGAATGGTATTGCTCCTACAGACTGGAACTACTTTTGGAGTAATTTAGGAATTACATGGACTATTCCGGTTTTTCTTTTGTTCTATTTGTTGGCTCCTATAATTGTTAGAATTGCGAAGTCTGTTTGGATATCAGCTTTGATATTGATTGGATTTATCGGCTTGAAATTCTTAATTAATAAAACAATGCCTGAGTATTTTACTGCATTTAATTATTTGCCTTGCTTTATTTTTGGCGTTGTTGTTTACAAAGCCAAAGAAGAGAACGTGAGATTTTTAACTGCAGTAGGATTACTTGCATTTGTTATTGTATTTAAATGGATTGATTTTGGAGGAGCTCTATCTGGTTTTTTAAACGACTTCGTTGTTTCGGCAATTTTTGCTGTAATGATTTTGTTTTCCGAACAATTCATTTTACATAATAGATATTGTGTTAAAACTTTCGATGTTTTAGACGAGTACTCATATACTTTATATTTAGTTCATGGGATTGTATTTTGTGGTATTATTGATAAATTTGAAATCAACATTTTTTTAAGAATCGTAATTGCGGTTTTCCTTACTGCTGTTTTGACTTTTAGTATTCATAAGTTTATCGAAAAACCAATACAGAATTATATGAATAAGATGTTGTTGGTTAAGAGGAAATAGAAGTTATTATTTAAAGATTTAATTTGATATTTTTGAAATATCTTAAATGGAGTAGTTGCTTTATGAGAGAGAGTATAATAACGTTTAAAAACAACGGAAAACTTAAACTTCTGATAATTGTTGGCACACGCCCTGAGATTATCCGTCTCTCTGCTGTTATAAACAAGGCTCGTAAATATTTTGATACCATCCTTGCTCACACGGGTCAGAATTACGACTATAATCTCAACGGAGTGTTTTTCAAAGATCTCGAGATTGACGCGCCTGATGTATATATGGATGCGGTCGGAGCTGATTTGGGCGAGACTATGGGCAATATAATTTCGGCTTCGTATAAGCTTATGGCCGAGATTAAGCCAGACGCGGTACTGGTTCTCGGCGATACAAATTCCTGTTTAAGCGTAATTGGGGCAAAGCGTCTACACATTCCGATTTTTCATATGGAAGCGGGTAATCGCTGTAAGGATGAGTGTTTGCCTGAGGAGACTAACCGCAGGATTGTTGATATTATTTCCGATGTTAATATGGCATACTCGGAGCATGCGCGCAGGTATTTGGCTGATACAGGTTTGCCAAAGGAACGTACTTACGTAACAGGTTCGCCTATGGCTGAGGTGCTTCATAAAAATATGGAAAAGATTGAGACTTCTGATATACACGAGCGCCTCGGACTTGAAAAAGGAAAGTATATTTTGCTTTCAGCACACAGGGAAGAGAATATTGATACCGAAAAGAATTTCCTATCTTTGTTCGGAGCTGTAAATAAAATGGCACAGAAGTATGATATGCCTGTTTTGTATTCCTGTCATCCGCGCTCAAAAAAGCGCTTGGAGGAAAGCGGTTTTGAGCTTGATAAGCGCGTTATTCAGCATGAGCCTCTCGGTTTTCATGATTATAACTGTCTCCAAATGAACGCCTTTGCAGTTGTCTCGGACAGCGGAACACTTCCGGAGGAGAGCTCGTTCTTTACAAGTATCGGAAAACCGTTTCCCGCGATTTGTATAAGAACCTCTACAGAACGTCCTGAGGCGCTTGATAAAGCCTGCTTTATTCTTGCGGGCATCGATGAGAAGAATTTGCTGCAGGCGGTTGATACGGCAGTAGAAATGAATAAAAACGGAGACCTCGGTGTGCCTGTGCCTGATTACACCGAAGAAAATGCCAGCGATAAAGTAATAAAGATTATCCAGTCTTATACAGGTGTTGTGGATAAGATGGTGTGGAGGAAGTTTTAGTTTGATAGAACAAATTCCTATTAACGACGCAAAGTTTGTAAGAACAAAAGACGAATTGTGTTTTCAGGAAGTTGTAGATTCTTTTCCGGACGCAAACAGAATTCTGGTTTATTCCTTCAACATTTCGTTGTCTGTCAATAGATTTTTATTAGAACAACTAAGAAAAGCAGGGGAACATGCGGAGATTATATTTGTTTCGAATTTGCCGGACAGAAGGAAAAAATATGATAAGGAAAAAGGGCAGATAACACAAAGAAGAATTGACGAGTATAAAAATAGGCTTAGACCCGAAAACTTCGGCGAGAAGGCAAATGTATTTTTTGATTTTAATAACCATAGCAAAATAATTGCAACAAATGAAGTTGCATATATTGGCTCCGCAAATTTCTCTGACGCCAGTGCATCAAATCTTGAATCCGGTATCATTACTCGCGATTCGCATTTTATACAGTATTTATTTGAATCTGTTCAATCTACTTTTACAGAAGAGACTTTACCTTATTATGAAATTCTTTTTCCGTTTGCGATGCAGCTTATGGGCGACTTGCGTGATAAGCGTGAATTGTATTGTGAATTTCGGGATAGCTGTTACTCTTTATCGGGACATGGATATTCAAATGTTTGGTATTATTTAAATGAAAACGTTGATTTAAAAAGAGAACTGTTAGATACGGTTTATTTGCATTATGTTGAAAATGAGGTTCTTGGATCTTTTGTTGCTAATTTGGAGGATTTGGAATTAGAGCAAACTTCGGAGTTTTCCGCAATTTTGAATGAATTAAATGGATTTAAAAACAGGATTAACGAAATACTTGAATTAAGCAGTATTTATGATTTGTTTACTTTTGATTTATCCTCTGAAACTAATAAGATATTTTATAAGGAATACAGTATCGAGGAAGAAGCAGATAAATATCTTGAAAAAGCTCAAGATGAAGCGCTTGAAAAGGTTAGAGAATTATCGGAATCTTGCAGAAATTATCTAGATGAAATGATTGTGTTAATTCATGACTATAATCAAAAATATAAAGAGCTTATAAACCATTCGAAAGGTTATAAAATTGTAAACCGAGGCATTGATAATGCTTGATTTAGATAAAAAGAGGTTGTTTAATGAAAATATTAGTAACCGGTGCAAAAGGCATGGTCGGACAAGCGTTAGTTGCGAACCTGAAAAACATCCGCGAAATAATGATTTGCCCAGTCTATGTTATTTAAATGAGAACATTAATGGATAGTTAAAATAATTAATTTAACTGCGAGAGTTGCGGAAAAGAATCGAATAATAGGGAGACTGATTATTTTGAATGAATTAAAACACATTAATAATAGTGATAAAGGACTGATTGCGTCAATTAAGGAATTTTATTTTAGTATTGCATCCAAAAAAACATTTTGGTTGCCAGTATTACTTTTTACTCTGCTAGCATATGGTTTTTCTTTGTCACGCAATACTATGAGCATTGATGATATGGCAATTGATTTGTATAATGGATATGATGGAATGATGGTTCGTTCGTTCCGATGGGGAATGGAGTTTTGGAATTTCT
The DNA here is from genome assembly GCA_905236775.1 of Candidatus Gastranaerophilales bacterium. Classification (GTDB taxonomy): domain Bacteria; phylum Cyanobacteriota; class Vampirovibrionia; order Gastranaerophilales; family Gastranaerophilaceae; genus CAG-196. The sequence continues at coordinate 1,569 of CAJOOM010000006.1, read as the reverse complement.
TATTTGGAGTATCGGGTTACTCCGCATATATATATAAGTTTTTTGGGGTGCTATTTTTAGTTTGCTCATCTTTTTTTATGTGTTGCATATTTTATATTATTAGCAAAAAAACTGAGGTAAAAGCTTTTCCCTATACTTTTTTTGCCTCGGTTTTTATTACATATCCACTAATTAATGAAATATGGGAATATAATGGTGCAAATTCATATGTTACCGGCAATTTGATGATTGTGATGTTTGTAATATTATTTCAAATCTGTAGTAGGAGCAAGTATTGTATTAAAATTATTATTTCAGGTCTCCTTATGACTTTGCCGGTATCAAGTTATGAATCAGTTACGTTTGTATATATTACAGTAGTTTTTTCGGTGCTTTTTTATCAGAATTGCATTGTTACCGATAAAGATACGGTTAATAATAGGAAAAATTCTTGGTTAATGGAAGGGGTTAAGTATGCAATTCCTCTGGTGATTTCGGTTTTATTGAAGTATTTCATAGGAAGCATACTATTAGTTGTTCAACAGGTATCTTATATGCCGATGGGAGACATTTCCATAAACTGGGGAGATTTATCTATAGGAAGATTATTTAGCTTATCTTTGAATACAGTTGAAAAATATTTGTTGTTAATAAATTATTATCCCATATATATTTTTTTAATTGCTTTAATTGTATTTATTATAATACTAATAAAAACTTGTATCATTCGTAAATCGTGGCTTCCAATTATTATTGGAATCTGCACTATTATCTCATTGTTTGCCTTGTCTATTCTACAGTTTTCTGTACTAAAATTTAGAACTGCTCAAACTTTGAATTACTTTGTGGCATTTGTAGTTTTCTTAATGTGTCATAATATACGCATGATAAAATGGAAAACCGTTAAAGTGGTGATAGTTGTTCTGATTACTATGCTAACTATTTGGCAATCGACTTATCTTAGCCAAGTTTTAGAATGGAATAATCAAAGATCTGAGAATGAGATTTCAATTGTTCGCAATTTAGGAGTTGAATTGACAAAGGATTACAAAGATAAAGAAATTGTGTTTTGCGGTAGCTATGCATTAGGAGAATACTTGACTGAAAAACCTATTAACGGTGTGAAATCTCCCTTGAATAATCTGTTGCAATCCCTGATTACTCAAATTTCATATCATAAAAATAGATATTCTTCAAAGCCTATGGATACAAATATTAATTCTTGTTTGAATTGGGCGGTTTCATCAGGCTTTCCATCTGTTACAAAAAGGATTTTTTCTTATTGTGGTTTTGATCTAAATGTAAGAGATGTTTCCTCCGATGAATATATAGAATATACGAATTATGCCGAATCCATTAATATGAATACTTTTGAAGTTAAAGATATTGGGGAATGTGTTTTAGTTTATTTAGGATGAATTAAAGCTATATTTGTTAAAAATGGAGATACATAAATGAGAATACTAGTAACCGGTGCAAAAGGCATGGTCGGACAAGCGTTAGTCGCGAACCTGAAAAACATCCGCGATAACAAGAACCGTACCCGCCCGAATATAAAAATAGAAGAAATATATGAGTACGATATCGACT
>CAJOOM010000005.1 GCA_905236775.1 Candidatus Gastranaerophilales bacterium | reverse complement strand
GAGGAATAGGGATTCGAACCCTAGGTACGCTCGCACGTACGACGGTTTTCAAGACCGCTCCAATCAACCACTCTGGCATTCCTCCAATGGTATTTAATTGGTTTACTAGACTATTCTAGACTAAACACATTTTATTGTAAAGTATTTTTTTGAGTCGATTATAAATTACACCAACTCTCCATTTAAATACCAAGTCTTTGCATTTGTAATCTTTACGTTTACAAATTCTCCGGTAATGTTTTTATCAAAAGGAACGTGTACAATTTTATTATTTCTAGTTCGTCCGGTGATTACTTTATTTCCGTTTTTTCGAACCTCATAATTTTCTACCAAAATTTCCAATTCTCTTCCTATGTACTTTTTATTTGATTTTAGGCAGCATTCTCTGTTATGCTCGTTTAATCGAGCAAGACGTTCTGTTTTTACATCTTCCGGAATGTACAAATCTGTCCACTTGGCAGCAACTGTTTTTTCTCTTGGAGAATATGCAGCCGTATTTGAATAATCCAGTTCTAATTCGCTCATTGCTTTCAATGTATTTTGGAATTGTTCTTCTGTTTCTCCGGGGAATCCTGCTATAAAATCGCTTGTTATTGTTACATCAGGAATTCTTGAACGTATGTTATCACAAATTTTCTTATAAGTGGCATAATCATATCTACGATTCATTTTTTTTAGAACATAATCGTCTCCTGACTGCATTGGGATATGAAAATATTCACAAACTTTATCAAGTTCAATTACTGTATCAATAACTTCTTCTGTTATATCTGTAGGATAATTGGTTACGAATCTGATTCTAAATTTTCCGTTCAAAGCATTAATCTGTCTAAGCAACCATGACAAATTTTGCCCTTTTTCTAAGTCTTTTCCGTAGCTATCTACATTTTGACCCAAAAGTGTAATTTCTTTAAATCCCTCTGATAAAGCTTTTTTAACTTCTGCCAATATTAATTCCGGCTTTCTTGAACGTTCTCTTCCTCTTGTATAAGGTACTATACAATATGTACAAAAGTTATTGCATCCCTCCATAATTGGTATCCAGGCATTAACACCTTTTACGCGGTTAATTTGAATTTCGCTTTCTTCAAAAGGTTTTTCTTCCGTTGAAACAACTCTTTCTCCGTTTTCAATTCTTTTTATAAGATTTGGTAGTTCATAGAGTCTTTGAGTTCCTAAAACTAAATCTACGTAAGGAGCTCTTTTTAATATTGATTCGCCTCCTTGTTGTGCTACACATCCGGCGAAGATTATCTTCAAGTCCGGTTTACTCTTTTTCATTTTACCCCAGACTCCAATTTGACTGTATGCTTTATCCTCTGATAATTGTCGGATTGAACAAGTATTAATTATCAACAAGTCTGCTTCTTTTGGATTTTCTGTTTGAGAATATCCAACGTGTTCAAGCATTCCATACATTCTTTCTGCATCAGATTTATTCATCTGGCATCCTAAAGTTTCTATATAAACTTTTTTATGTTTCATTTTTTAACTCCGATGATTATTCTATAATAAACAAATGAATAGCACAAATTAGTATATGGAAGAACAAAAACAATGCATTAATGAGTTGTCGTAGAACTTTTGCATGCGCTGCAAGGCAAAAGTTTAATTTTTCCGCGCACTTATGTAAATTAAAAACTAAAAAGGTGATATTGGCTTAGATAAGATAGCTTTTATTTGATTTTTTAATTTTTCCATTTGTGGTAAGATATTTTTAAGATTTAAATACAAAAGAGGACATAAAATGGCAGAAACACTAACTGAAAAGATTAAAATAGAAGATTTACCTACGGTTTATGATGCAAGGACAACCGAAGAAAAGATGTATAAATTTTGGGAGGACGGTGAATATTTTAAAGCTGATGCTCATTCAAATAAGCCGCCTTTCACGATTGTAATTCCGCCTCCGAATGTTACGGGTGTTCTTCATATGGGGCACGCTCTTGATGAAACCCTGCAGGATATCTTGACCCGTTATCACAGGATGAGCGGATATGAAGCATTGTGGATTCCGGGAACTGACCATGCAGGTCTTGCAACTCAAAATGTTGTTGAAAAACAGCTTGCAAAACAAGGGTTGACGCGTCACGATTTAGGCAGAGAAAAATTCTTAGAAAAAACTTGGGAATGGACAAATGAGCATAAAAGCAGAATTTTAGACCAAATGAAAAAACTTGGTGCTTCTTTCGACCGTTCGAGAGAAAGGTTTACTTTTGATAAAGGCTGTTCTGATGCAGTTAAAGAGGTTTTTGTAACTTTATATAATAAAGGTTTAATTTATAAAGGTGCATATATTGTTAACTGGTGTCCTCGCTGTCAATCAGCTATTTCTGATATAGAAACAGAATACGAAACAGAACAGGGACATTTGTGGGAAATATCATATCCGCTTGTTAATGAGCCAGGGGCAATTATTGTTGATACAACCCGCCCTGAAACTATGTTTGGTGATGTTGCGATTGCTGTTCACCCGAGTGATAAAAAATATTCCGAGCTTATTGGTAAGAAGGTTCTGATTCCTCTTACAAACAGAGTAATCCCGATTATTGCAGATGAATACGTTGATAAATCTTTTGGTACAGGTGCCGTTAAGATTACACCTGCGCACGATCCTAACGACTTTGAAGTAGGAAACAGGCATGGATTCAAACCTATTTGGGTAATAGACGAGGAAGGCAAGATGAAATCTTGCGCTGAGGTTCCGCCTGAATATCAAGGTTTAGACCGATATGAAGCAAGAAAGAAAGTTGTAGATATGCTTTCTTACAATAATTTCTTGCTTCGTGTAAAAGACCACGAACATAACGTAGGAAAATGTCAAAGATGTAATACAACTATAGAACCATTGCTTTCTGAACAATGGTTTGTAAAAATGGCTCCGCTTGCAAAAGAAGCTATTGCGGCAGTTAAAGACGGAAGAATTAATTTTATACCTGAAAGATGGACTAAAAATTATTTAGGCTGGATGGAAAACATTCGTGATTGGTGTATTTCTCGTCAAATATGGTGGGGACATCAAATTCCTGCATATTATCATAAAGAAACAGGAGAAATGGTTGTAGCTAAAGAAAATCCTGATCCGAATATGTATGTTCAAGAATCAGATTGCCTTGATACTTGGTTCTCATCAGGTTTATGGCCATTTTCTACTATGGGATTCCCGAATTCTGAAACTGATGATTTTAAGAAGTTTTACCCGACAAGTGTTCTTGTAACAGGTTTTGATATTATTTTCTTCTGGGTTGCAAGAATGATTACAATGGGGTTGGAATTTACTGGTAAAGCTCCGTTTAAGGATGTTTATATCCACGGTCTTATTCGTGACGAAAAAGGTCAAAAGATGTCAAAATCAAAAGGTAATACTATTGATCCGGTTGAAATTATCGAAAAGTATGGCTGCGATGCTTTAAGGTTTACTATGACATCACTTTGTACTTATGGCGGTCAAGATATCAAAATTTCTGACGAAAGATTTGAGTACGGGAGAAATTTTGCCAATAAACTTTGGAACGCATCAAGATTTGTGCTTATGAATCTTGAGGGAGTAGATGATAAACCTATCGACAAGGACAAATTAACTCTTGTAGATAAGTGGATTTTGAATCAGTTAAACGAAACGGCAAAACTTGTTAATGAGAATATGAAAGATTATAGAATAGGTGAAATAGCACACGTTCTGTATGATTTCTTCCGTTCGGAATATTGCGATTGGTACGTTGAAATTGCAAAAATTCAACTACAGGATTCTGAATTAAAACTCAATACTCAAAGAGTTTTGAGATATGTTCTTGATATGTCATTAAGACTTCTTCACCCGATAATGCCTCATATTACTGAGCAAGTATGGCAATTAATTCCGGATGGGGGTAAATATAAAGAAACTTCTGCATTGATTATTGCTGAATATCCTACATATAAAGAAGATTTATCTTATCCTACGGAAGCGGAAGAAATGAAACTTGTATTTGATACAATAACATCTTTAAGAAACGTAAGACAAAGCTTTAATATTCCGACTTCTGCAACTGTAGATGTTGAGATTCGTTCTGAAGGCAGAGAAAAAGAAATTTTTAACTCCATAGAGTCTTATATTCATAGACTTGCAAAGGTAAATAAAATATCTTATGCGGAATTAAATGCTCCTGTACCTCCAAAGAGCGCAACGGCAGTTGTTTCAACTTCTAAACTTATAGTCCCTCTTGCTGATTTAATCGACTTAGAATCAGAGATTAAACGACAAGAAAAGAAGCTGGAAAAACTTACAAATGAGAAAAACGGCTTGTTGGGCAGAATGAAGAATGAAAAGTTCGTTGCTAATGCTCCAAAGGAACTTGTAGAACAAACAAATGCTCGTATAGAAGAAATAACCGCTCAAGAAGAGGTAATTAAGGATTTGATTGAGTCTTTAAAGTAGGATGTACGAAAGCATAAACGACTTCATACGATAACATTTTTAAAGTCACTGGGAAAATGAGAAGTTGTTTTAAAGCAGTCTGGCGCAATAACCTCTCCTTTTTTCAACAACCGGAGACACTTGACACAACTCCGTCAAATTCTCCTCGCCCCCCTTTTTTACACTAAGCGGAGACATTGAATTAAGCTTTGTGACACCTAACCTCCCCTTTTTCAATTCTACATGGGGAGGTCGCAGATGTTGCATGAGAACGGATGTTCGAATGTTACATCTGCGGGAGAGGGT
>CAJOOM010000004.1 GCA_905236775.1 Candidatus Gastranaerophilales bacterium | reverse complement strand
TTTCAGCAGGAACATCGGGCAATACATCAATTTTATGGCAGATCATGAGATTACAAGAAGAGAACATATCGTGACTGCTTGGGATACCTTTTCGCAGGAGCATCCCGGTAGTTCAGAGCGTATTGATACAGACGGAAAAGATGTATTCTCCATTCCGGAGATGTTTGCCGATTGGGGGATTTACAAAGCTGAACAGCGTGAAGATTAACGGATCTTCTGATTGTGTTCAACGGCATATTCCTGACGCCGAGGATCGTGGCAACAGCGTGAATATATGCCATTTTATTCACGCTGTTGTCCCGAGGAATGTTGAGACGGTCGTATTGATGACGAAACAACAACTCGGGATTTGCGGAGGTGAATGATGTGGGACGTTTTATAATAAGGCAGATGCAAACCGAAGAAATCCCCATCTATGTGAATGAAATTTTTTCCGTGTTAGCCGGCAATATGAGAACGATTGCACCGACCGGAAACACCTATGAGAAAGACTATGAAATATGGTTAAAACATGCAGTGTCTGCCTGGCGTGAAGAAAAAAACAGGGTAATCCTGATGTTTGACGGGGATGTTCTGTGCGGTTATTTTCAATACTCCGTTAACGATAAAACTTTCCGGATGGAAGAAATACAGTTTCAGAAGGAATATCAAGGAAGCGGACTGTTTGCGGAGTTGTATCGCTATTTGATAACAATCATTCCCGCGGATACAAAGTATGTTGACGCCTTTGCGAATAAGCGAAACATAAAATCACAGGAAATTTTAAAACACCTCGGCTTAAGCGTTGTCGGCGAAAACAAAAACGGCAAATCCCTTCATTTCAAAGGCGCGTACAAAACACTGGCGGAGCGATATTCGGTTGAATAACTCCCGGTTTGCCGAGACCATGAAATCGATCCGGATGTCCTGACTTAACCGGTCAACGACATATTCCTGACGCCGAGGGTCGTGTGGGCAGCGTAGATAACGGCATTTTTATTCACGCTGTTGTCCTGAGGCATGTGGAGACCGTTGTTTGCTTGGTTAGAAAAACTCCGGACATGTACGTGGACTTCAAAATCGACCTTGACGAGCAGGATCTGACCGCATCCGAAGCACATCCGACCTATGAGGAAATCAAGGCGTATATCCAAAAAGAATACGGCGTAAAGGTTTCTTCGCTTTACATATCGCAGGTCAAACGTAAGTTCGGTCTTGAAGTCGGAGAAAGTTTCAACAAACCGAAATCTGAAAACGCGAAACAGCCCAAATGCCCGTCGGATAAAGAAAAAATGATTGTTGGGGCGTTGAAATATTTTAAGATGATTTGATTACAGGAGTATAGTCATGAGGTTAGGAAAACTTACGGAAGTCGAAGTACGGGATCTATGGAAGCATGAACAATATGATTTTTCCGATTGGTTGTCTAAACCGGAAAATATGGAATATTTGAACGATATCCTCGGATTCACACTTGTTGAAATTCAAAAGGAAGTGTCTGTAGGCACTTATCGTTGCGATCTTTTTGCCAAAGATGAAACGACCGGGACAAAAGTGTTAATAGAAAACCAGCTTGAGCAATCCAATCACGACCATTTAGGAAAGATTATCACGTATGCATCCGGACTTGATGCAACGATCATTGTGTGGATTGTTAAAGAAGCTCGTGAGGAGCACCGCTCAGCAATTGAATGGCTGAATAATCACACGGATAAAAACATCGGTTTTTTCTTAATCGAGCTCCATGCTTATAAAATAGAAGATTCTTTACCTGCTCCGAAATTTGAAATTATCGAGCAACCAAACGATTTTATAAAAACAAACAAAGCTTCTTCAACGAATACTGAGGATAATCGACGCACTGTTGAAATCAAGGAATTCTGGACAAAATTTAACGAGGTTCTTGTTGAAAAAGGAAAGCCGTTTAATGTCCGCAAGGCAACAACAGATCATTGGTATGACGTTGCAATAGGCACAAGTGAGGCTCATATTGCTATAAATCTAGTGAATAAAGACCATCAAATCGTTTTGGAGCTGTATATCAGCAATAATAAAAATTTGTTTGATACGCTATACCAAAGCAGGGACGAAATAGAAGCCAAATTGGAAATGACTTTTGATTGGGACAGACTGGATTCAAAGAAAGCATGTCGAATCAAACATACAATTACGGGGCTTGATTTTGATGACCACTCTAATTATGATGATCTTATGGCTGAAATTATTGACAAAGCTACCCGAATGAGAAACGTATTTAAACAATATATCAATTGAATTATTCCGCAGATTCGATAAACTTCCATTTCGCTTCGGTTAGTAAAAAAAATGTCTGTGCAAGAAAACGTGAATGAAGTGTGAAAGGCAGAGAATCAGCTTTTGTGAGTATAGCACAATAACTGCACTCACACTTGTGCAAGAGATATTGTTAATCACGAGTTGGTATTTGTCTGGAGATTGATTTGGCAGCAGAGTTTCAAAACTCTGCTGCCGAGTGCGTTTAGAAATTATTATTTATTAGAATGATTCCTACAAAAAATGATTTTTATGGAGGATTTGAAAGTTCCAGTAAACAGTCTGGTATGATATTCTGATTGATTTAGATTGTTCAGCAAGAAGATCTTTTTGCTGGTTTTATTTTTCTCGAATAGGTTGGATAAGTCAAAAAAAAGATGAAATTATTATTAGTCAATCCAACAACAAAAAATGAAAGTCCATAATAATGATAGTATACGTTCCCATATACATCTTGGTACTTAATTGTAAGATTTCCTTTATTCTTGGCGACAAATTCAATTTGATCGTGAAGTTCCGTTCTTATGTGTGAATATGCATGAGCGAAATAGGCATGCATTAGACCATCTTTTTTCTTGTGTTGAATATCTGTAAATATTTTACTAATTTCTTGCTTATAACACTCCGATACAACCTTAATAGCTTCATATTCATTTGGCGGAAGATAATCCAAGCCAGAACAACTACCACTTTTCATTCCATCAACAAAAAACATCATCTCAATATTTATTGCTGCATTAAAACCTACATTTCTTAGTATTATATCAGGGAGTTGATATTCAATCATATCATATTTTAATTCGCTACCCTTATACGAACAAAAACTTATATTATATGAGCTTTTATAATCACTCTGATTCTGCTCATCATCCCGCCCTCTATGTTGTAGCATAAGAATTGGTTGTGCCTGCTGTTTTCTATCAATTTCATCTTTCTTTCGTTCAAATCTAATCGTTATTATAATACCCAACATAGTAACAATGCTTCCAAGTACACTACCCCAGAAACCTAACCATGCATCACTACTGATATCCTTAAAATAAACACCTATATATAAAAAAACATTTTTAATCTTCCCAACCACAAAAATAATAGGCTTGAATAATACTAGAAATACAAACAAAAGAACAGCAACACACATGGTAATTAGCAAGACGGCTTTCCCTTTAGCTTTAATAAAGTCTTGTACAGCTAATTGCTTTACTTCTTTTTCTGTATGTTCTATGCTAAATGCGTCTAATTGTGCTTCCCACCTCTTTTTAAAATAACGATACCCTCTCATGCCCTCATAAAAGGTTTCTTTATAGTTTTTTATAAAAGATGGTACTTTTATCATTCCTTTCAAAATTCTCACCACCATATTGTTTGTTGCTTTTTTTTGCTGCAACTATTTAATAGTTGATCCTATTGAGTTTAATTTGTTCTGTATTTACTTAACTTTCAAATGCATTTAGATTGCCAGAAAAATATGGCTTATCAGAAGCTGAAACTAATAATTCTTTTCTCCACTCAAGAATTTGTTGTTTATCAATATGTTCTATAAGATTAATCTGTTTGTTTATTTCATGAGGTTTACATAATGTAGGACAATCCATGCAATTTGTTTTGTTTACAGTATCAATTACATTTATGCGCAAATTTGATGAATATATTTCCTCAATAGAATTTTGCAGTATGTTTCCAATATAATAAGCATCATTAAAAAGTTTTTCACAGCATAAATACATATTGCCATTAGGGGAAATCTCCGCATACAGACCATTTGCTCGACATTGATCATAGATTTTTTTTGAATATAGATCTTTATATCTGTGAGAATATGATACTATATTTGTTATATCCTTATATTTTTTCGTAAGATTATCAACCTGGTTAAATATTTTATCAAAAAAATTTTTTTCATGTTGCTCATTATTGTAATAATCAACTGCGGGTGTAAATCTAATAGTTGAAAAATGTTTCAACTCATTTTTATTGAACTCTATTTCAAAAAAATCACAAATTTTCTTGTCATCAGGGAACAAAACAGGATGAACTAGAAAAGATATAGAGATAGCCGTATCTATTTGCTTTTCTATTTTTAATTTTAATAAATTCTTAACATTAGATAAGATTTTTGAGTAATTCTCTTTGTTCGATGAAGTATAATTTGCAAAAGATACCTCATCCAATCCGTAAATACTAATTCTAATAAACAATGGATTTATTATTTTAATTTTTTCTAAAAAAATTGAAGAAATAAACATACCATTTGTGTATAGTCCAACGTTCATTTTTTGACGCTTCGCATATTCCATTCCAAATAAAGTTACATCAGAATTTAATAGTGGTTCCCCTCCACCAGTAAAAACAATATTTTTTACTTTTGTCGCACTCAATTTATCTATAATTATCTTAACCGTTTCTGCATTCATATGATAGTATTCAGATCGGTTATATAATTTTCTTTCCCAAAGATCAAGTTGTTTTTTTGGTTCTTTATTCGAACATTGTTCACACCGAAAGCAACAATTTAAGGTCGGAATTATTTCTGCGGTATGAGGGAGTAAGGAATTATAATTGTGCTCAATAATTCTATCAAAATTTTGATTATCTTTTATCCAATAAGGCAATATGGGTGACAAATAATTCTTTATTTGAGTAGTGCTTATTTTATTTGTTGAATTGAGAAACGAATATTCAAAATAATCTCCATCAATTTTAAAAAAATAACGTTTATTATTGTAATCTAATTTGTTTTGTTTTTGGAATGCTAACAATTCTGCTTCAGAATCAAAAAAGTATCCGAACATTCCAACTACATCATATAATGGTTTTATTTCCATTTTAATTATTTCCTTTTACTTTATGATAATTAATTTGCGGTTCCATGCTTTTTTGGTCAAAGAAACCATTCCCATTAATAACCATTCCAACATTAACAGTCAAGTTTTTTGCAGTTCCAAATCCTTTAATTAATCCAGCTCTTTTCCATGGATCAGATTCATTGTAATCTTCTCCACCTATTAGACAACAATTATAAACGTTAATTGTTCCGATTATTTGACTTCCGTTTCCGAATTTACAACTTCCATAAATATTAATTCGACCATCATACCTTCCATTGTTTGAAAATGATATAGTTGAATTTGACATATTACATTTTATGCAGATTTGCCCATCACCAAAAAAATTAGAATCACCAATTATAATTTTTGAATGGTTTTCACAAAAGACCACTGTATTATTTGAAAAAATATTATTGTTCCCAATGATTACAGATGAGTCTGCAGATACATCAATACGAACAGCAGGATAAAAAACATTCCCCTGTCCTATGCATAATTCTTTACTAATCAGAGTGGAAAAAGGATCAATAATAGTATTATTTATTCCAATTTTATTCATTAGTTCATCTATCGTATAATAATTATTCTTTTGTCGATAATAATTCATTGAATCATAAATATTATTCATAACATAACCTTTCTAAAATAAAAAATATGGTAAATATAAAAGTTTTTATTTTATATGCTCGTTTATATATTTTAAAGCAAGGGAAAGAGAAAATGCCGTTCCATTTTGTAAGAGTTCTTGTTCTAGGAGCATCTTAAATTGCTCATTATTCGATTGATAAAATTTTATTCCTTCTTCAATTTCCCAGTTTGAATTACATAATTTGTAAATATTTTCAGAAAGTTTTTCATCATCAACATACAATAAAACAGAAAAAATAGAAAGACTATTTATCGCATCAAATCCAAATCCTAAAACTTTACATATGGTTGACTGTTTTTTTAGAGAATCAATCAAGTCTTTTGCCTCATCTTCTTCTTGATAGAACCATAAGGGATCAGCATGAGTTTTATTATGTTCTAAATCTGAAATATTGAATACTTCCTCACAGTATTCTTTAATTATATTATATAATAAAATGTTTTTATGTAAGGCATCATGAGTTGTTGACAAGTCAGATTTTGGAATAGGAACTAACCCAAATACAGGAACGGTTGCATAGTATCCTCCGTATGTGAAAGTTTTATTTGATCTTTGCTGAAGCGCAATATATATATCATTTTTATATTTAATAGAAAAAATGACGTGACAACCCATTGAAATAGGATAAGTATTATTAAAAACTGCTGCATTAAAACTAGATAGTATTTTATTTCTTAATTTTGGCCTTTTTTTGAAAACGCTTCTTGATGATTTGTATGTTTCTTTTTCAAAGTTATCTATTAAAGTTAGTTTCTGAAAAAAAGAACAACATTTTGCCTCTATTTGATTCTGCAGAGAAACTCTTGATAAATATAATGCAGGTTCATCAAAAATGGTTTGTCCGGCCCACTGTCTTTCTTTTATCATTTTATTGTTAATTTTAAATTCTAAAGAAGGGCCATCAACAACTTTTATTAAGGAATTTGAATTTAGGACATCTATGTCTAAATTACTCCAAAATTCATTAGTTAAAAAAAGGATTTTTTTGCTATAGCCCTGTATTTCACAATCATATAATTCAGCAAGTGAACCTTGTTTACTATAATAATTGATAATAAAATTACGAATCTTTTTATCTTGATATAAATTTAACCTTTTTTTTAAAAACATTTTTTTTCTAATTTTATTTAAGAAATTAATAAAGAAACGTTCATATATTTCTGTCACAATTACCCCTAAAACTGCACCAAGAATCAATTCAAAATAATTAATTTTCTCCATTAAATACGTCTCCTGATACTGTATAGAATAAATATATACATATTTTGTTGTTATTTCCAATTTGTTTTATTTTCACATGAATGAGAATACTAACAGTATTTTTACCAAATAAACAAGATGGTTAATTTATCTATCAAAGTATAGAATGATTTATTATTTCAAAAAGTTGAAATACCATAAGAAGGACAACTATTTTTTTGTATCATGCCATCGTCATCCATTTTTTTTTGGCTATCAATGTCTATTTTTGTTCTTGCAAATTATTAAAACACTACAATACTTCAAGAATAGAGATATGCACCGATAATACGAAAAAGTGCTCAACAAATATAGATAATATTATTTCTTCTAGTTCTGTATTTAAATGTCTGTTTTTTGTCATTTTGTGACAAGAAATATTTATTTTTCTTGCGAGTAATAATATTTCTCTGTTTTGAACAAAAACAGAATGCTTGATTTGGTTAGTATTTCCCATGGAGGCTACAATTCTAAAGCTATGAGAGATTATGTCAAGACAAAATGCAAAACTATCAATTATATGAAAAATGTCGAAATATGCTGCTTGAACAGGGCTTACCGACGGAAGAAGTAGACACGCTCATCATCAAAATCATCGACAAAGCGGAGGGCAAATGAAATGGGAAAGTACATCATTGACGAACGTACCGGCTGGGAATATGAACTGAAAGGCGAACAGTATTACCCGACCGGACGTGTTATGAAAAACGGTGCTATGACACCTGATAATGTTCTGGAAGATAACAAGCCGGAAAGGGAAATCTCCATTGGTATATGGGGACAGCGGCATGTGGTGTTCCTAAATAACCATCAGCGCGGCGTTTACAATGAGTTTCTTGTCACCGGAAAACTGCAGAGGTATTTCGCTCAGATCGACCGCGACGCGCAGGAGATGTTCGACCTGCTTGTCCGTCAGCTTGAAGAACAGGAAGGCATGACTGAACAGCTCAAGGCGGAA
>CAJOOM010000003.1 GCA_905236775.1 Candidatus Gastranaerophilales bacterium | reverse complement strand
TGATACTACATTCAGCGAACTCGGTTATGCGGCAGGTAATGTAACAGTCGTTTCAAACGGTACTACTTATACCGTTTCTATGCTCGCATCTAACACAGTAGGCGACTTAATGACCGCTTTAGCAGGTTATGGCATTGAAAGTGAAGTCAGAGGCGGAAGTTTATTTGTAACCGGCACTTCTGAGGGCTACATTACAGGCGCATATGGCGGTCTCGGAGCAGGCAAACTCGGACTCACATCGTCTTATTCAACCTCAACCGTTACTGCCGTTCAAGGTACAACTACAGCGGGAGTTAAAGAAGAACGAACCATCTCTGCAACGATGACAAGTGACACAACTTTCTCTGAACTTGGTTATGCAGCAGGCGGCGTTACAGTCGTTTCTAACGGAACAACTTATACTGTATCTATGCTTGAATCTAACACTGTAGGCGACTTAATGACCGCTCTCGGTGGTTATGGTATATCAAGCGAAATTAGAGGCGGCAGTTTATTCGTAAGCGGAACAACAGATGGCTACATCACAGGTGCAACAGGCGGACTTGGCGCCGGAAAACTCGGGCTTGCTTCATCTTATTCAACTTCCACCGTTACAGCCGTCCAAGGTACGACTACAGCAGGAATTCAAGAAAAACGAACTGTTACAATTTCCATGACCTCAAGCACAACACTTGCACAACTCGGTAAAGACGGCGGAACGGCAACCATTAACTCTAATGGAACTGATTACACAATAACCATGAGTGCTAATAACACTATTGGTGACTTTATCGCAGCCGCAGCAGGCTTAGGAATCACAGGTTCTGTTTCAGAAGATGGAAAATTAACTTTGACGGGAAGTAAATATGCGTACTTAAAAGGCTTAACAGGCGGACTCGCAGAATTAGGATTGACTCAAAATAATTACACTACATCTACGATTACTGCCGTTAATGGTACAAACTCGGGCGGAGACCAAATCAATAAAGATGTAACTTACTCCATGACTTCTGATACAACATTCGACGACATTGGAATAGGTGCCGGAACAGTTACCGTAAAATATAGAGGAACAGACTACACTGTTTCTATGAAAGCCGATAACACAGTCGGCGACTTAGTCTCCGCTCTTGCCGGTTTCGGAATCTCCGGAACGGTTCATGACGGGCAATTAACTCTTGTCGGTACTCAAGATGCATTTATTACAGGTGCAACAGGAGGAATGGGCGCTGGTGCAGGAAATATGGGCATAGTATATTCATACACAACTATCCCGCAAACCATAACACAGGGTACTACTTCTTCCGGAACCAGAAATGTCAAAAACGTTACAGTTTCTATGAGTACATCTACAACATTTGATAATTTAGGCTTAGGCAGTGGTACTATTACCGTTGTTAGCGGCGGAACCACTTATACAGTCACGATGAATGCTGATAATACAATCGGAGACTTGATTGGCTCACTTGGCGGTTACGGAATCGCAGGTGCTGTAACTTCTGACGGAAGACTAATACTTACAGGTAATACAAATGCATATGTTGCAGGTGCAACTGGAAGCATTTCAGCATTAGGTATCTCTGCTGCATTTAATGTCGGAGATTCAACAATTGTCCAAGGTTACACGACTGCCGGTGATAAAGAAATTCGCACTATTACACAAACTATGACCAGTGACACAACATTCGAAAATTTGAATCTGTCCGCAGGTTCAGTAGTAGTTTCGCATATGGGTGTTCTTCACACTGTAACAATGAACACAACAAATACGATCGGTGACTTAGTCTCCGCTCTTGCAGGTTACGGAATTTCTGGAACAATAAGCAACGATGGAAAGCTTACTCTTAACGGTTCAGAAAGCGGATACATAGTAAGCGCAAACGGAGGCTTATCAGCATTAGGCATTGAACAGTCGACTGTAACTTCAACAACCACTGTTGTTAATGGTACTAATACAACCGGAATTCAAGAAGTCCGAGATGTTACCAAAGTTATGACTCTTGATACAACACTTGCTGACTTAGGACTTGCAAGAGGCAGCATAAGTGTTAAATATGGCGGCGACGATTATACTATTAATGTCGCAGAGTCAAATACTATCGGCGACATGTTAACAGCTTTAGCAGGTTACGGCATCTCCGGCAGTATAGACCCTGAGGGTGTTTTAACTGTCACAGGAACCTATGACGGTTGGATTACAGGTACAACAGGCGGAGTATCTGCATTAGGACTTCATCAATCAATTACAACTACTGTAACAACAACAGTTACCGGAGATAATGGTGTTTCAAATCAATTAACTATGGATACAACTCCGTCTCCTGTTATGAAAAGAAATACTAAAATGGTTGATTTAAAAGATTCTTCTGGAAATGATTTAAATATTTCAACAGGTTCATACTATATTTACGAAGATGGTGTAAGAACCACTCACGAAATCACTGAAGATACAACCGTAAATGACTTTATGGCTGAAATTGCTAATTACGGACTTGTTGCCGATATTGCAGAAGATGGTTCTATTGCGGTTAATGGACACAACAAATCATTTATGGCAACTTCTATGCTTGGCGCAGCTCCAAATTCAAATGTTGTTGATGTTCTCTTCTCAGAATGGGATTTCAACAAAGTTTATGATTCAAATGGGCTTGAAGTTCCGGTTGCAACTATAGAGGCTATTTCTCGCAATACAAAACTTGCCGATATAGCAGAAGCAAGCGACACAAGAGATGGTGAATTTAAAGAAGGCCTTGTAACTCTCGTTAAAGACGGTGTTCAAACTCATCTTTACGTAAATGCAAATGATACCGTTGGAACTTTCCTTGATGAACTTGAAATGTTCGGATTTAATTCCGTAATAAACAATGAAGGTCAAGTAATAATCCGCGCAGAAGGTGACAGTTATCTTCAAGCTTATGAAAACGGAAGTAATATTCTGGATATTCTGGGTGTAAATGATGATAAATGGGTTATCACAAAATCCTATGAAAGTGGCAAACAAGAAACAATTACAAAAGAAACAGAATTCTTTAATGCAACAGAAGATACTAAATTATCTGATATCGCGAAAATAGGTGATAACACAAATATAAGACTAAGTGGCGGACAAGTACAACAAAAAATTGGAAATTCTTGGAAAAATCTTACTGGAACAACAAATGTTGTCGTTAATGGCGAAAACAAAACAATCAATATTGATGCAGACGATACACTTGGTTCTATTGTAAATAAATTCAACAATATGGGACTTTCCGCAAGTATTGTAGACGGAAAAATCATTGTACAAAGCGGTTATGATGAAATCGATGAATCTGCAAGTAATATTACAAGATTATTTACTTACAATGATGATTTGGCTGAGTATGGCGGCTTTGTAACAAGCCAATCAGAAGTAAAATCTGTAGTAGAAAGCAATGTATCCCGTTCTGCTGCAAACTGGGCTAATAATGATACTACTATGGATATTCTTAATATATCCAATGGTACTTTATCAGTATATTTAAACGGTGTTAAAGCAGGTATTACAGTTGAAACAACAGATACATTCGATGATTTAGAAGAAAAAATCAACGAAAAATTAGGTGCTAATGCAGTCCAAGTAAATGTTGAAAATGGTATTTTGACTATAAGTTCAAACCAAGGCGATGTTACAGTCGGCGCCTCAACTGACGGTTCAAACTTCTCATCTGTCACAGGTATAGGTTCTGACGGAGCAGGCAGTTCGGTCAGCGCTAGAGAATTATACAAAGTTAACGGAAACACTAAAGTAACAGCAGCAGGTGCATTCCGTAGCGGAAACGTAACTGCGGGTACATTTACTATAGGCAATAAAGAGTTTACTATAACTGACGATACAACTATCAACGATGTAGTAAATATGATTAATTCTGCCTATGTTACAGAACCAGAGAATATTAGAGCAACAGCATATTGGGATAGTCTTGCAGGAAATATAATAATTCAATCTCAAGCAAGTGGTGCACAGTTTATAAATGTAGAAACTGGTACTTCTAACTTAACTGATATATTGGGACTAACATATACTGACAATATTCACGGAACAAAAGGAATGAACACAGATTCGCAAGAACTCGGCAGTAATGCTGTATTTAAGATTAACGGAACCACATACACTTCTGCTTCAAACACAGTCGATGAAGATGTTTCAAAACTTAAAGGTGTTACATTAACTCTCAAAGATGTGACAGAAGGCGAAACAATATCTCTTAGAGTTGAACAAGACAAAGAAACTCTTGCTGATGCGGTAGAAGAAGCATTAAATTCATATAATGAACTTATGACAGCAGTTGATGAATCTATTGCAAAAGGCGGTTCGTTAGAAGATCAAACATCTTTAAAACGAATAAGAGATGAAGTAAAAAGAACAATGTCAAGCTATTTGACCAAAATAGGTATTACAACAAAAGCTGCCGCAGCAAGTAATATCTCTACAAGCAATTCTGATATTGTAAACCTAGTCTTAGATAGAGATACTTTCTATAAAGAATTAGCACTTAATCCTGCCAAGGTTAAAACAGCTATTGTAGGCGATTGGGCTGTTATAGATGATAAATATCAATTAATAAATGAAGGTGCTTTTTCACTTGCAGAACAAGCTATCGAAAGAGCAACCAGCGGATACTTTATACAGCAATCAAAATCTTATGATAACCAAATCTCTAGATTGAATGATAGGATTAAAACTGCTAATGCACAAATTACACGATATAAAGCGATGCTTGAACGTAAATTCAGTGCAATGGAAACTTTAATATCTGCAATGCAAAGACAATATCAAGGTATGAATATTGGTGTATAAATAAATACAATTTGATAAATATATAATAAAAAAACCGCCCTTTTGAGCGGTTTTTCTTTATAGAATAATTTATCCCTATTTACCTCTAAATTACCCCTATTTGATGTTTGAATAAGTCCAAGCATCAAAAGTTGGTGTTTCAGAGATATTTAATTCTTTCTTCTTTTCACCGGCGCAACTGTCATCATGAGCAATCGGAGCATATAATCTGTTATAGTATTCTATAACCATTCTGTCAGAGTTAAAGTATGCTTCACTTGTTCTGATAGCTTGTCTCATCAATCTAGCCCATTCTTTTTTGTTATTATAGTATGTAGGAATAATTTGATTTTCAATAATATCCATTACACACTTATGGTCTTGCCAATGTCTTTCTTCCCAAGGCATATCATCATCTAATCCAGGATATTCAACAGTGTAACCATTTATTCCGTTGAAAGTTCCTTCTACTGTCCAACCATCAAATATAGATAAGTGCAAAGCACCATTCATATTAGCAGACATACCGGAAGTTCCTGATGCCTCAAACGGTCTTAGAGGTGTATTTAACCAAATGTCTGAACCTCTCTTTAGCATGCCGGATAATTGAAGTTCGTAGCCCGGAAGAACAACAACATTCTTTAATGAGTGAGAACGATTCAATAATTTATTGAACATTTCTTTACCCATAACATCATCAGGATGGAATTTACCTGCGAAAATAATTTGTACCTTATCTTCGTTAAGTAATTTTTCGATTCTTTCTTTATCCATCAAGATTAACCAAGCACGTTTATAATCAGCAAATCTTCTTGCCCAAGTAATAGTTAACACATCAGGATTGAATCTTTTACCTGCTACATTTGCTATATATTTAAATAGTTCCGCTTTCATTTCACGTTTTACATCAAGAAGAGCTTGAGGATCATTCTGTGCTTCAGCAACTCTTTCGTCTTGCCAATAATGTAAGTTAACAGCATTTGTAATTGCTCTAATCGGGCATCTGTCTTCAACCCATTCCCACATTTTATTAGCTACCAAACCGTGAAGTTGAGAAACTGCGTTAGCAATTCTTGACATTCTGAGAGCTGCAACTGTGAGCGAGAAGTTTTCTCCACCAAGTTGAATAGCTCTTTCTCTTGTTGCACCTGAGAAGAAACCTCCTTCAAGAAGTGTATCAACCCAGTGAACTTCATTACCAGCAGCAACCGGAGTGTGAGTTGTAAATACAGTTTTCTTTCTTACTTCATCTAAATTGCCGTTGTATTGTCTCAAAAGTTCAAATGCTGCAGGAAGAGCATGACCTTCATTCATATGTATAACATCGAAATTGTATCCTGCCGCTTGAAGAACTCTAACACCTGCTATACCAAGAACTGTTTCTTGAGCAATTCTTATTCTTTCATTTCCGTCATAAAGCTTATGAGAAATACTCTTAGCCCAATCACTGTTTCCATCGATATCAGTTGTTAACAAGTATACAGGACAAGTTCCGAATAATTCCGGATTAACTTTGTATGCTTTAACTTTAACTTTTTCGCCAAAAGTATCAACGTCAACAACGATACCTGTATCTTCTAAATAATCATAATACTTTCTAATGTAAGCAACTTCTACATTGCCGGAATGGTCAATTCTTTGATCATAATAACCGTAAGACCAAAGCATTGTTACACCAACCATTGGCATTTGTAAATATCCCGCAGATAACATATGTGAACCTGCTAAAAATCCAAGACCACCTGAATATGTACTTAAGGATTGATCCATTGCAATTTCCATTGAAAAATAGGCTACGTTTGGTAATGTCATAATTTTCTACCTTCTTATTTTTTTTAACTACTACTAAAGGACTACAAAGTCCATTTTTAATTTTACCAACAATATACTATATAATCAACATTTTTATCAAAAAATAAATTTTTAAATCATGGTGCATGCTATTCAAATGTAATAATAGCAAGAAACATTGTATTATTAAGAAATGTTACAATCTAATACTTTTGGGTTAGTTATATTTAATTACTGACAAAAATATATTACAAAACCATGGCTAAAATCATCAAAATCATGGCTCCAATTTCCATTGCAGTAGACAAATGTTGAGAAAATTTTTGAGAATCATATTTCTGCGATGATTTTTTTGCTTTTTGTGCGCTATTTAAACGTTTGATACGTGTATTAGTATCATCTGAAGAAAATTCCGTTCCAAAAGTCTCATATTCCATTTGGGTTAAGTCGTCACTTAAATTATTTCCTGACATAACCGGTTCGTTCATGCCACTACCGTATTCTCCATAGTTATTATATGGTCTCGTATAATTTCTTTGTCCAAATGGCATCCTAAATCTGCTGTGACCTGTTCCTGCTAACTCCATAGAGTTTAAAATTCTATCATTATAATAACTGCCATCATCATAATCACCATAATCATCTTTTTTGACAATTGTTTCCGGCTTCATTTTTGCTTTTATTCTATCCATTCTTTTAGAATAATCATCTACGTCATAAATTTTTCCAAATAACTTTTTCTCTATAGTAACAATTCTTGTATGAAAATCTCTGTTTTTATATGTTGTTTTAAATAGGGTCATTTCTATTTCATCAACAATCGGATAATTCACAGTACTATCTTCCTGCGCATTTTCTTCCGCTAAAAATGTATCTTTAACCGGAGGTATTTCAAGACCTATAACATCAGCCGAAATATCGCCAGATAATTTTTTAACACGTTTGTTAATATCACCGGAAGATGCTTTCCCATAAATTGTTTTTTCTAATCTTGAAACACGATTTTGATTGGAATCTTTTGAATAGTCAAAACCATACAAATTATTTTCAATTTTAGTAAGAGTGTCATTAATATTTGCACTAACAGGAATTGCATAGAAAAAACTTAGCATGGAAATAGTAATTATAATTTTTGTAAAAATTTTTTTCATTAGTAACCACCTTTGTATGAAGTATAAGGTGGTTTTTAAACTATCTCTATTAAACTCAAGAAGTATAAATTTATTTTGTAAAGTTGTAGTTTAAGACTAGATAAATATTGTTATTTAAATAAAACATTATACAAAAATACTAGGTTACTCTGTCCTAAATATTTTTTGTAAATTGATATTAAAAATTTCCTTATTTAAATGTTTGTGATAATATGGTATTTGTAAATGCGTTGGAGTAAAATTTTGCATAATATATCCGGTATATATAAAAATATAATATCTACAGGCTTGCTAATATTTGCCCTTGCTGTTCCTTGCATTGTTTCAGCGGAGGAAGATACAGATATTGTTAATGAGGCAGAATTGGATTATATAGAAGAATCCGCATATGATTCAAGTACTGCTTATATAAATGATATTGAAATTTTGGGCTCTAATATAATAAAAGCAGATTACATTTTATCTCAAATGTCTTTAAAAAAGGGAGATTTGTATGATAAAAGTAAAATGCAGCAAGATTTAAAAACAATTTATAAACTGGGATATTTTACGGAAAGAATGAAAGCTGTTCCTGTTAAAAATTCAAACGGAACGATTTCTTTAAAAATTATTGTAGAAGAAAATGTTCCTATAACAGATTTTACAATAGAGGGTAATACAGTAGTTTCTTCGGAAGAGATTATGCAATATTTACTTCCTTTAAAAGGGAAACCACAAAATATAGCAGCTATAAACCAGGCTATGGAACAGATAAATCAATGTTATTACAGCAAAGGGTATATACTTTCTAAGATTGATTCACTGTATGATGATCCTGACGGAACTCTTAATATAAGTATCACAGAAGGTAGAATCAACTCAATATCTATAACAGGAAATGAAAAAACAAAACAATATATAATAGAACGTAATATCATGACAGAACCGGGTTCTGTATACAATGAAAACCAGATAAAACAGGATTTGGTCAGGTTGTATTCAACACAAGCTTTTAAAGATGTTAACAGAACAATTGAAGCTTCAAAAGATGATCCGGATAAATTCGATGTAACCATAGAACTTAAAGAACAACGAACTGCTTCAGTTTCTGTAGGCGGCGGTTTGGATTCTGCAACCGGTGTTTTTGGTTCTTTAGGAATATCCGATAATAACTTTAGAGGTAGAAATCAAAGAATTTCTGTTACAGGTATGGTTGGTTCCGGTGTTTTAATGAGTGATTCATCTATATTAAATAAAGTTAATTATCAAGCAGAAATAAGCTTTTTTGAACCACACTTCTTAAATGCAGACAATTCTTTAATGAGTAGATTGTACTACAGAGATTTAGGCAGTTATCAAATACCGCTTGCTATGGAACGTAGAATCGGACTTGAAGGAACTTTAGCTCGCAGATTAAAAGTTAATAATCGCATGTCGTCAACATTAACAGTAGGGGCTGAATATATTGACTTATCAGAAGGTGACAGAGCAAGAGCGATAAATATGTATCGTTCACACGGTTTAAGTATTGCAGACAGAGCAAAAGAACTTGAGGGCGGACTTTTCTTAAAAGTTGCACCAGGGTTATCATATGATTCAAGAGATTCTTTTACAAACCCGCGTAGTGGTGTTATTGCAAATGTACGTTTTGAGGAAGCATTCGGACTTGACGGTTTTGACAAAACGAATGGTCGTTTAACAGGTTCAGTAAAAAAATATATTCCTATAGCTAAAAAATCTTCATTAGCATTAACCGGTAGAGGCGGCTTGAAAATTCATGGGTCTAACATGCCAGAAATTATGGCATATCGTTTAGGTGGTCCATATACAATCAGAGGATACAAAGTTAATGGTGTTGGTACCGGTACTTCATTCATAATGGGTTCAGCAGAATTGGCAACTCCAATACCTTTTGTAGACAAATTAAAAGTGAATTTCCTACAAAATTTAAGACTAACATTCTGGGTTGATGCAGGTACAGTATTTAATCCTACAATTGCAAGTACTTTGTATGACAGACCGTTGCAGGCAATTACAGCAGGTATTGGGTTGAAGATTAATATGCCTGGTGTAGGACCTCTTTCTATAGATTATGGTTTCCCATTAACCAACCCGGGACCGAACGGAAACAGAAATGGTTACTTCACATTCGGTGTGGGTGATATGATGTACTAAAAAAATGGAATTTTAAAAATATATAATGTAAAATTATTTAATGAAAGGAGTAATAATTATGAACGGAATTAAATTAGGATTAGTAGCTTTAGCTCTAGTAGCAATGACAGGAGTTGCAAATGCAGGTGGTGTTGGATATATTGATTATGCAAAAGTAATTGATAATTATGATTATGCAAAGCAAGTAACAAAAGAAGTTGATGCAAAAGGTTTAGAGATGCAGCAATATCTTGTTGATAAAGAAAAAGAATACAAATCACTTGATACACCGCTAAAAAAACAAACATTCGAAGATAGAGTTTCTCAAGAATTTAAGGCTAAGGAATCATCTTATCTTGCCTTAAGAGACAAAAGAGAAAAGGAAGTTTTCAATAAAATTCAAGATGCAGCAAAAGCAGTAATGGTAGAACAAAAGCTTGATGCAGTAATGGATGCAAGAGGTGTTTTTGTAGGCGGAATAGATATTACTCAAAGTGTTATCAACAAATTAAAACTTTCTAAATAGTTAGTAAGATTAGTGAAGTTAGTAAGGTAAGTTTTATACTTACTTTACTAACTCATCAATATCAGAATAGAGGAATGCAATGTACAACAAAAAAATGCAGTATGTAATAAAATCAGTTCCAACAGATGATAAACAAGGATTGGAGGATTTACTGAACCAAATGTCCGATGACGGTTGGGATTTATATACTATGCATGAAGTTGAAACAGAATCTTCTTATGATTTTAATTGTATCTTTATGAGACCGAAACAAGAAGAAGAAAAGACAGATTTAGATGATATAGTGAATATTACAAGCTTTAAATATCGTATGGAAAAAATGCTTGCAGCTCCATCCAGTCCGTATGCATCTTGTAAAGAAATTCAGTTAAAGATTTCAAATCAAAAAGAACGTATAAAAAAAATAAAATCTCAATTGGAGAGTGAACATCTATCTCCTGAAGAAAAAACACATTTAAACAACCAGATGTCAGATGAATTAAGGCAATTAGACGGTTTGAAGCAGGCTTTGGTTAATGAGATATCCCCAAATACAATGTTTTCGACTATTAAAGAAGAAAAGTTTGTCGTAAATCTTTCTGAAGAGATTTTAGAACTTATTTCTATGGAAGCGAATGATAATCTTCTTGCAGAAACGGTGAAAATAAGGCAAAAACTCGCAGATTCTTTAGGTTATGTAATTCCTCATATACATTTTCATAACAGTGATGAGCTTAGTCAAAATGAATTTAACATAAAAATACATGACATAGAGTTATTTAGAACAGTTGTATTTCCCGGTTATATAGCATTTTATAAAGATGAACTTAAAGGTTACAAAGTTTCTGATGATGATATTGTACTAAATGACGAACTTACAGGCAAAAAACTTATATGGATACCTCAGCAGAAAGTTAAAGATTTCTGGGTTCATGGTATGAGTGCGGTAGAGTATATAGGGAAAGCCATAGAGACAATTTCTATTGAAGAAGTCTCCGATATTATGGATTACAATGATGTTAATAACTATGTTGAAAAAGTTATAGAAACAAATTCTTTCCTTGTAGACAATATTTTACCGGACTTTATTACTGCATCAGATTTAAAATATTTACTATCTTGTTTAATAAGGGAAAAGGTATCAGTTCGAAATATAGTTTATATTTTTGAAAAAATTAATGATTATGCAGGTGAGCCGACAAAAGAGGATTTGTTAGATAAAGTAAGATTAGCACTATCAAAACATATAATAAAAGACTTAGCAGTAGATGGCGAACTCAAAGTAATAGAATTATCCGATGAAATAACAGAAAAAATATACGGCTTTTTAGGCAGAGACGATGAAGAAGGTATAGTAAGAATTGAAGCAAAAGATGTAGAAGATATTGCAGATAGAATTACAAAATTTACTAAGGCAAAAAAAATAACTAATCCGGTTATTGTTGTGCCGATGGAAATTCGTCATATGATATTTGTTATATTAAGTGAATTTATACCGGATTTAACAATTCTTGCACATGAAGAACTTGTATCGGAGTGTGATATAAAATTTATTGGGAAAATATAATTTACAACTCTTAAATTATAAAAGAGCATGTTTTTTTAAGTGGAACTAATACTTTAATTTAAGCGTATTTTTTGCATTAGAACAGTATTTTGCTATAAAACCCAATCCCATTAATATAGGAGATGCCAACGGAATAGGAATAAACATACCAATAGCTCCTCCAAGGTACGGAAATTCCTTGACAGTTGTACCTTTTATTATTTTACCGGTTATACTTTTTGTAATATTATAATATCGCCTTAAATTATTTTGTTTATATATTTTTGCAGTTCTATTAGCAATAGAAAACCCCTCATTGCTGGCATGTTTAACGCGCTTTCCGGACGAGGTAATATCTTTTTTTATATCATTTACTAATAATTGAACTTTCATACACTTGTATAATAACATAAATACAACTTGCGTTTTATGTTAATTATTTAAATAAAGATTTTTAATTAAATTTACTTTATTAGTTTAATAAAGTAAATATTCTTCTTAAATTTTAAGATTATACGATTCAACTTAATAAACTTATGGAATATCATAATTCAGTAGATAATTAAAACTCAAAATGAGGCAAATTTTAAGGAGGTAATATGCAAATTAAAATTTTACTTGTTGAGGACCAAAAATTAATGAGAATTGGTATAAAATCTTTGTTCAATGATTATCCTGATATGGAAGTTATTGGAGAGGCAATTAATGGTAAAGAAGCTATCGAAAAATCAAAACTTATAAAACCCGATATAGTTCTTATGGATATTGGTTTACCTGACATATCAGGAATCGATGCGACAAAACAGATTTTAGAAAATAATAACAATATAAAAGTTGTAATACTAACCTCACATATCAATGATATTGAATTAAATGGTGCATTAAGTGCCGGTGCAAATGCGTATGTAATAAAAGATATAAAAACAGATTTTCTCATGTACGTAATAAAAATGGTTAAAGAGGGAGCTATGTGGATTGATCCACATGTCGTTCCGTTTATAAGAGATAAAAATAATGGTGCAATTCCATCCAGACAACTTTCAAGAAGTGCATTTAGACAAAATCATTCTAATTTAACACAAAGGGAATACGAGGTTTTAAAACTGGTTGTAGACGGTCAGTCTAATAGCGAGATAGCAAAGACTCTTACAATTAGTGAACATACAGCGAAAGCTCATGTTTGCAATATAATACAAAAACTTGTGGTAGATGACAGAACACAAGCTGCTGTAAAGGCGCTTAAAGAGGGGTTAGTCTGATTCGAGTTCTGTGCAGGAGTTTGTTCTGCAATAGCAATTAAAACCTTACTAATATTAATATTAAGTCTAGTTAGATATATTTAATACAATACAAAAGCTTTTTCAGTTTGCCATGTAAATATTTGTAAAATTTATTTCAATTTATAGCAAAAAAACTTTTCATTAGTTTTGAATTGTGTATAATGGAACAAGAAAGAATTTTTACTATGTTACAAGATATATCCAACAAATTGCAAAAAAGTCCGTTTAAATCACAGTCAGTAACAAGTCCCATTTCGGTCAGTGATACACTCGAAAAATATTTAAATAATATTTTCGAACAAGAGATGGCGCAAACAGGTTCTATACTACTGGATTACAATCCTTTTGTAGTTAAAAAGATTGCCGGATACTTATCCGGTAAGATTAAAATGCCAGCTTCAATCGGCATTGCAGGCGAAACTGCAAGCGGTAAGTCTACAATTACAATGGATTTAATTGATACAATAGAATCCTTTGCGACAGAGTTCAATATAGAAAATGCTATTACACGTGTTAATACGGATGATTATTACTATGATCGCTCAGAAATGGTTAAAGCTGCCGGTAGTTTTTCTGAATTTGCAAAGAACTATGACCTTGATGTCCCTCAAGCATTAGAGCTAGAACTTATGAGCAAACACATAAAAGAATTGCTTTCCGGTAAATCAACTTATCTTCCAAAGTATGATATGAGCGGTACTGCTATTCGTCATGACAATTATACACTCGCTAAACCTTCCAAAGTTATTATTTCGGAAGGTTTATTTACACTCACTGATAAAGTTTGTGATGCGTTTGATTTTAAAATTTATGTTGATATAGAAGAAAATATTAAGAAAGAAAGATTTTTTATAAGAGCTAAAGAGCGCGGTTTAGGTGATTCTGCAGAACATATTTATGCCAATGCTAATTCAAAAGCTGAAGTCTACATAAGACCATGTAAATCAAAAGCTGATATTATTTTATCAGGTTCCGCTGATAGAATTAAATATAAAAACTTTTTGAATAAGATTATAGTAATCATTCAGGAATTGTACCTTTCATAGAGGAATGCCATGTCCAATATTTCCTTAGGTAAAAACGGCGAAGATATTGCTGTAAAGTATTTGGAAAAACAAGGTTACAAAATATTAGAACGCAATAAAAGATTTTCTAAATTATGCGAAATTGATATTATTGCTCTTGATAGGAATGTTCTTGTGTTTGTTGAAGTTAAAACAAGAAAAACAAACATTTGCGGTCACCCTTTTGAAGCTATTACCAAAACTAAATACAATCATATAAAACAAGGTGTATTTCTTTATCTTCAAGAAAATAAACAGTATAAAAGATACCGTATAGATGCAGTATCTATATTGATTAAACCTGAATTTAAAATTGAACATTTAAAAAACTTATAGCTTTTGTGTTGAACTTTTTATATCTGCTTGTTCTGCTAAAAATGTTGATATAAGAGGTATTAATAAATAATAAATTGTCCCGAGTATTAAAAATGGCTTTGCAATTTTAATTCCTTGAATTTGCTTTTCCAGATTTTTGTCCAGCTTATTAATTTCTTTATATTTATTTATAAATTTTTCAGTAGGTTTTTCTAAAAGTTTATCTATTGTATAGCCGCAAGCTATGCTTAAAATAGTAGATATTCCTGCATTATAAATAAGCGTTTTTTTTCTGCTTTCATTTATTCTTTTGCTGTTATTTGCCTGATGCATAAAAGTTAAAGTTGCTATTGAATCAGTTACCGCATTTATATGCATTGGGAAATTTGAATTCTTAAATCTATCAACGAATTTTAGCATTTTCTTTTTATTTAAACTATTTCCAATTTTTTTTGCAGTTTTATCGGTAATACCTTTAAATGAGATATTTTTATTTTCTTCTGTTTTTTTATTACCGGACATCATGTTAACAATATAAGGCATGCCGCTTGCAGTTATAATAGCTTTAGGAACAGCTACAACGGTTGCTATTCCGAGTTTAAATAGTTGTGTTGCAAAAATATATCCTTTAGAATTTGTTAAATTTTTATTACTATCTTTAAGTCTTATAATAGTTTCTTTTTGTAAATATTTTTCAGGATTACTATCAATTTTCTTTATGGATTTTGCAAGTGGTACAGATACAGCCAGCATAAGACCTAAATTAATAAGACTTGACGTTATAGATTTTGCTGAAGCTATTTTTTTATTTTCTTTATCTGCTTTTGGAGTACACATAATTGAAAGCGGGCGAAGTACAGAAAACGCAACGGTTGCAGAAGCACCAAAAAGAGCACCGTTAGATGAAGCAAATTCCAAGCTTTTTTTTACGGCGGTCGATGTGTAAATACTTTTGAATGAGATATCCGAATTTACTTTCATTTATGTTTATAAGATAACATAAATATGAGTATTGATAAATTTACAAAACAGAAGAAGATTGAATATATAGCATTCATTTTTGTATACTTATTTTTATTTATTAATGCATATATTACACATGATTCTATAATTGCACTTATATCTGCTGTTTGCGGAATAACTTATACTATCTTAGCGGGCAAAGGAGTTCCTATTTGTTATCCGATTGGTGCATCAGGCTCTGCTCTGTACGCATATTTATCCTTTGCAAGTCATCTTTGGGGAAATATGATTTTGTACTTATGTTACTATATTCCAATGCAAATTTGGGGATTTTTTCAATGGAATAAAAATCTTAAATCTGATAAGTACGAAATCGTAAAAATGAAACTTTCTTCCAAAAACAGACTAATTTATTTTACATTGGCAATTTTAGTATCTGCTTGTGTTATTTTTGCACTCAGATATTTCGGAGATAAAAATCCAATAATAGATGGAATTACAACAGTATTTTCAATATTGGGAATGTATTTAACAGTAAAAAGATGTATAGAACAATGGATTGTGTGGTTTATTGTTAATTCGTTATCTTTTGCAATGTGGCTTGAAATTGCACTAAAAGACGCGCAGGTTTATTCGACAGCTTTTATGTGGTTTGTATATACAGTTCTTTCAGTTTATTTTTATTTTTGTTGGAATAAAGAGATTGGCAAAAATACAAAACAATAATCGATTTAAATTTTATCACATTCTTTCATCAATACAAATGAATTATAGTTCCAAAATTTAGTTACTATAATAAAGTTTATCCACGACTTCTTTCATGCTTCTTTTACTTTAAATAATTTTTGTAAAAACTTTCAATTTTATCAAATGGAATTGCGTTCTTATCGCCACCGCCATCATACAAATCAACATGATTAGCATCTTTTATAATCAATAGTTCTTTATTATCTCCTTTTAGTTTTTTAAAGACATCTTCTCCAAAGTATCTGCTATGTGCTTTTTCACCATGTATAACTAAAACAGGAGTTTTTATCTCAGACGAGTATTGCAAAATCGGTTGATTTATTAATGATAGAGATGACGTCATATTCCATTTACCGTTTGAATTTATTGAGCGAGGATGAAAACCTCTTTTTGTCTTATAATACCACCAATAATCTTTTACAAATTGAGGTGCATTTCCTGTTAAGGTTTCAGGCAAACCGTCTGCGCCTTTATAATCGCCTTTTTTATAATCTTCCGTTCTTTGTTTATTTAATCCTTGTTTTATCTCATAACGAGCATTTTCTTCAATTGAATCGTTATATCCTTTTGCGGCAACTCTTGTCATATCGTACATCGTAACCGCTATTGTTGCTTTTATTCTGGTATCAATTTGAGCGGCATTTATTGCAAAGCCGCCAAATCCGCAAATTCCTAAAATCCCGATTTTTTCGGAATCTACGTTTTTATAGTTGCTTAAAAAGTCAACCGCAGCAGAAAAATCTTCTGTATTTATGTCAGGACTTGCAACATTTCTTGGAGTACCTTTGCTTTCACCAGTATAACTCGGGTCAAATGCTAAAGTAATAAAACCACGTTCAGCTAAGGTTTGTGCATAAAGTCCCGAAGATTGTTCTTTAACTGCTCCAAACGGGCCTGATACTGCTATTGCAGGGAGCTTATCATTTTTATTCACTGTTTTTGGAGAATACAAATCTCCAACAAGGGTTATTCCAAACCTGTTTTTAAATTCCACTTTTTGAATATTAACTTTATCTGATTTTGGAAAAACTTTATCCCACTTTCTACAGATTTTTGCATTAACACCAAGTGCTGCAAAAGATAATACTAACAAACTTATTAAAATATTTTTTAACATTTTTACCTCTCTTGATTTTAATATATTTGGTCAGCTTTGCAAAGCAAACCTACTCGCTTACTATACTAATTATAAACCACAAATAAATCCAAGTACAAATGTTATTAGAATTACAAAATCTACAAAATTTTTTGTGCTAGTATAATATCATGAGAAGTTTTTTTACAACACTAGTTGGTTTTATTTATTTAATCTTAGCATTTTTTATTCAACCCGAAACGGTTTATGCTAACAGTAATTTTTTGCCTAATATACCTTCTCAGAAATACATTTCAGAAATAAAATCAGAAATAACATTAACACATAGAATTGAAGATTATTATATAGTCGCACAAAACCATACAAATACTGAAATATCGAATTCTTCTAATAAAAATTATGATTTAAGTTTAGCTTTTGGAGACGAAGTATTTAATGAAGATAATATTTTAAGGTTTATACTTTTTAATAAAAATACCAACCATAACACTCGCATCGTTCATAAAATATCTCCAAAATTAAAACATGCGATTTACACCAGAGCTCCTTAAGGGAAGGCGCAAATATAGTATGTATTACTAATACATGCTAACAGTGTATTAAAAAGTACACTTTTTTGTTTAGTTAAATATAGGAGAAAACATAATGGAAGCATTAAAAGAAGGCTTTTTCATTATGGTAATTGGCATGGGAACCGTTTTCATGTTTCTTACCATAATGGTTTATTCAATGAATTTTAGTAAAAAAATATTAGATATAGTAAATAGATATTTTCCTGAAGCAGAGGTAAATAATGGGGCTAATTGTAAAAACTCTAAGAAAAAATGTAATAATGATGCCGAAATTGCACTTGCAATTGCTGCTGCAATCCATAAAGGAGACAAGATAAAATGTTAGCAAGTTTTATTTCAGATAATAGTGTTGCAATATCAGCTTCACTATTAATTATTTCATATATTTTTATTGCACTAGAAAAAATTCCAAAAGTTACAATTGCACTTCTAGGTGCAGGAATAACTTTGTTATTAGGCTTAGTCAGTCAACATAAAATGATTGGTAATGCTTTAAATCCGCATTATTTTGTTAATTTTATTGATTTTAATGTAATATTTTTGCTTGTTTCGATGATGATAATAGTTAATATATCAACAAAAAGCGGTATGTTTAATTGGATTGCTAATGAACTTTTGAAAATGACAAAAGGAAAGCCAATTGCTATTTTTGGAGTTTTAGCAATATTTACGGCAGTTGTTAGTGCATTTTTAGATAATGTTACAACAGTTATTTTGATTATGCCGATCACGTTCTTTGTTGCTAAAAAATTAGACATAAATCCGATACCGTTTTTATTAGGGGAAGTATTTGCCTCTAATATCGGAGGAACGGCAACACTTATAGGCGACCCTCCAAATATAATTATAGGAAGTGCTGCAGGATTATCATTTATGGATTTTGTTAAAGTCTTAACACCTGTTATTGCAATAATTCTTTTTACGGTAATTGTATTTTTAACTTTTGTTTTCAGAAAAAATTTAAAAACCTCAAAAGAAAAAATGCAGGAAGTAATTAATATTGATAACTCAAAAACCATAACTGATAAAGGTTTAATGATTCGTTCAATTATTGTGTTAGGATTGGTAATATTTGGATTCGTAACTCACGATATTACACACATTGAAACCTGCGTAGCAGCTATGGTAGGAGCAAGCATACTTTTATTATTTGAAAAACCGACAGAAATACTAAAGGATGTTGAGTGGAATACAATATTCTTTTTTATAGGTTTATTTATAATAATTGGCGGTGTTGAAGCCTCAGGCGGTATAAAACTTATGGCAGAGTGGATATTAAAAATCACTCAAGGCTCTCAAACTGCAGCTTCAATGTTGATTCTTTGGGCTTCAGGAATAATATCAGGAATAATAGACAATATTCCATACACTGCAACAATGTCTCCAATGCTTGTAGAAATACAAAAATCCATGGGAGTAGATTACACAATTCCTCTTTGGTGGAGCTTATCATTAGGAGCTTGTTTGGGCGGCAATATGACAATGATTGGCGCTGCAGCTAATGTTATTGTAAGCGAGAATTCTGCTAAAGCCGGTCATCCGATTAAATTTATGCAATTTATGAAATACGGTGTAATTGTTGTCGGAATCTCACTTGTAATAAGTTCAGTATACATTTGTACAATGTTTCTAAAATAAAAGGAGAATAAAATGGAAGATAATAATAAAGAATCACAAAAATTTTCAACAGGCTCTTGAACAGGTGTCCTTAGCTCAATAATATTTGTAATCATTGCATTAGTTGTAATGTACTTGATATCCAAATATCTGGGCAATTAAATATAAATAGCATCTTTTATCAGAAAACTACATGTACGATATCGTACAAATAATTAAGCCGAGAGTTTTTAATTACAACTCCCGGCTTAATTACTGTTTTTTTTATAAATTTAATCACTACAAATTCATAATTTTATGTTGCTCAATATTCAAATATCCTTCCGGACAGTGAGTTGAACAATAGATAGTTTTATTGTTTTTAATAAATTCACGAACTCTTGTAAGAGTTTCTCTTGCTTTTTCTTTATCTTCAAAAACAACAGAAAGTTCATCTGCATATAGTGCTGCGTCACAGTATGTTACATCACCTTGGAACATATAATAGCAATCATTTTCTTTGTCTTCCAAAACGGATATTGAATTACCTTTTGTATGTCCTTCAGCTTTAATCATAACAAGAGAGTTTGTAATTTTTTGAGATTCCGGAAAATTTTTGTACGCACCGTCGGTAAATTTAACACGCACAATATTATCTCCTTCAAGCTTCATATCATCAAATATCGCAAATAAAGGGGTTTTAATATCAGTACAACATTCACCCGTACAAGCAGTTAATGAACCGTTGAATCAACAATACCAAGCAATTTTAAATTGGTTAAATATAGAAAATGCTGGAATTATTAATGCTGTTGGTATCGAAAGTGTTGAACACCTAAAATCAACCCCCTATCCAAATCAAGCATACGAGTTAGGGAAAAATATTTAAAAAGAGTTTTAAATTTATGATAAAATACATATATGAAGAAAAAGCTCTTTAACACTGTATTGGTAGTCATTTTCGTTTGTTGTATCTTTGGATTTTATTTTTACAATAGACATAAAGAAACAATTGTTATTATTGGTGCAATGGACGAAGAAATAAGTGAAATTCGCAATAATCTGCATCATTCCAGAACCGATCAAAAACTTGATTATGCAGTAACTACAGGAACATTAGGAAATAATAAAATCATTTTGGCAAAAAGCGGAGTCGGAAAAGTCGCCTCTTCTGCTACAACACAGTTTCTAATAGACAAATATAAACCTGCATACATAATAAACATTGGCATTGCTGGCAGTTTATCTACAGACATAAAGCCCAGTGATATTGTTATTGGAAAAAACATGGTTCAACATGATTTTGATGTCACAGCATTTGGTAATCCCAAAGGCTATATTGATAATGGAATTGAGCCTAATAAACCTACAGTATTTCATTCCGATAAAAATCTTATAAAAAATTTCAACAAAAAAGTTAATTATGACAAAGATACTAATGTAATACTTGGCACAATTGCAACAGGAGATGTGTTTGTTAATAAAGAAACACAAAAACAAAAAATAAGAAACGAATTTGGTGCTGATGCAATAGATATGGAAAGTGCTGCTATTGCTCAAACTGCTCAAAAAAATAACGTTCCCTTGATTGTAATAAGGACGATATCTGATTCTGAAAACAATTCAACATCAGAATATGAGAAGAATAAAAAAACTTCTTCTAAAAAATCTGCATTAATAATTCAATCAATTTTAAATAACAATTACCGATAAACCAATAAAGTGTATTTATTATTTTAATTTACTATACTCTTCATCCTTTACTGGTTCAAGCCATTCATTTGAAGTTTCGGAACCGTCAATTTCTACTGCTAAATGAGAGAACCAACTATCAGGCGCAGCACCGTGCCAATGTTTTACATTTGCCGGAATATTTATCACATCACCCGGTTTCATCTCAACAGGTTCTTTTCCCCACTCCTGATAATATCCTCTACCGCCTACAGCAATTAACATTTGCCCGCCGCCGGATTTTGCTTTATGAATATGCCAATTATTTCTGCATTTAGGTTCAAATGTTACATTATAAATTTTTATTTGTTCTGTAGAAACAGGGCTTATATATGAATTACCCTTGAAATATTTAGCATATGCAGTATTAGGTTCCCCGATAGAAAACATTATTGTATTTGCATAAGTTTCCTTTTCTGTTAATGATTGAGTATTATCATTCCATACTTCTTTTGCGATATTAAATGTTGCCCAAGCCTTTGGCCAACCTGCATAAAATGCAGTATGCGTGATAGCCGCAGCTATTTCTTCTTTAGTTACACCATTATTTTTTGCATTTTGAAGGTGATATTTTATTGAAGAATCTGTTATTCCTTGAGACATCAAAGCAACTACTGTTATAATGCTCCTTGTTTTAACTGATAAATCTTTATTGTTCCAATTTTCTCCAAATAAAATATCATCATTATAGTGAGCAAATTCAGGAGCGAATTGTCCTAAATTATCCCTACCGGCTGTTTGTACGATTTTTCCTTGTGTCATATTTTTTACCTCTTTATTTTTAATTTCTATTGCGTAACAGGATGTCTGCGCCACAAAAAGCAATGTTAATATTGAAATCAAAAGTTTTTTCATAAATATTATCAACCTCTTATAAAATTGTTTACTTGGATGTTAATTTTTATTATCTAATACTTAAAATCTAATCCAATTTCCAAACAGTTATTCCTGTCATTTCATCTTTCTTTCTTCTTATGACACCGTTTTTCACAGGTCTAATTTCTAGTTCTGCTGTATAAGAAACAACCGCACGTGCCAAATGTCCGCCCAAGAATTTAACTTCACCATTTTGTAAATATGAAAACATAGCATGAGTATGTTCAAAAATTTCATTTTCATCATTTGATGAAATATTTCCGTTTATTGAAATCATTTCCAACAAGCATCCATCAATATGATGCGGAAGAAATTCATTCGTTTCAGGAATTAATGTGGAAACTGTTACATCACTACATCCACCTATTCCGGAAAATATTGCTGATAAAATTCTCTCTTTTTTACATATACTTAAAATTCCGGAAAGAACTTCATCCCCTTTGTCGAACCGCGCATATACTATATCACCTATTTTTTGGTAATCCATACTTACTCCATCATTCCAATTCCACGAAGAATGCCTATCATACCTTCTGCTGCCACATCATTTGTAACTTTGCCCTCTTTATTAAAATAATAGAAATTCATAACACAAACAGAAATCTTTTTACCAGTTGGTCTAATTCCCATAAACTCTCCATCGTGAGTTCCGGTTAAATCCCACTTTACGGCAACTTTGTCTTCATCCGCAACTATATCTGTTATATGCCATTGAACATCACTAAAACCCTTTCTCATCCAATGTACAACTGACAAATATCCCTTTCCACCGTACAATGGTTCAGGACTTGCCGGAGTATAAAACGATGCTTCCGATGATACAAGTTCTTCAGCCAATTTTTCATCTGCAGTATTTATCATAATTTCAAATTTTTTCATTAACTCTTTATTACGTTCAATTAGATTCATACATTACTCCATCACACTACATTCTATAATATTTATACTAGCATTAATAAAGAAAATTTTAAATCTAACTTTTTGTTTTGCAAAAAGTTATTGATTATCAGAATTTGTCCGATTTTCTCTCATTAACAAAAGCAAAGGTATTATGATAAAACTTGCTAAAGCAAAAATTCTAAATGTATCTATAAATGCCCATAATGTAGACTGTTCAAGAAGAGAGAAGTGCATTTGTTTTAGTGCCATATAGTGCGCTGTATCAAAATCAACATACTTAGACAGATTTATTGCCACATTGTTTACATGCTCTGCAAAAACAGTATTCAAATCGTTTAAATATCCTACCATCATATTTTGGTGCATTTGAGAAAATCTTGATATGCAAGTTGTAGCTATTGACGTTCCGAAAGATGCTCCAAGATTTTTCATCAAATTTTGTAAGGAACTTCCCATAGTTAAATCTTCTTTTTTTAACGTTGCACAAGAAAGATTTATAACCGGAGTCATAGACATAACCATTCCCATTCCGTATAAAAAGTTTGGCATAAATACATTTGCAAGAGATATTTGCATATTTAATAAACCAAATAACAACCCGCCGACTCCAATTAAAACCAAACCAATAAAACATGAAACTTTTTCAGGAACTTTACCGGTAACTGCAACAAGAACTACTAGTCCCGCTAAGCTTCCGAGTCCTCTGGGTAACATTGATACACCTCCCAAAAATGCTGTATAACCAAGCAAGCCTTGCAACATAGATGGTAAAAGCATAGCTGATGCGATTAATACAAACAATAAAACCATTTGAATTAACGTTCCGAATAAAAAATTTAAATTTTTTAATAATCTTAAATCAAGCAGCGGGTCTTTTTTATTCTTAAATTGCGTATAAAAAAACAAAATTCCTGCTGTTGTAGATATTCCCATGAGCCAGCAAATCCAAGAAGCATCAAACCAACCTGCATCATTACCTTTATCAAGAACAACCTGCAATAAAAGTATCCAAATTACTAACATTCCGAAAGCAAAAAAATCTATTTTTGCGTTTTGTTGTTTTTGAGCATAAGGCGGATCTTTTATTAATTTTACTAGTGATATAGCACAAATGAGTCCGACCGGTGCATTAATCAAGAAAATCCAAGGCCAAGACCAATTTTCTGTCAGCCAACCTCCGATAACCGGACCTATAATAGGAGCTATTACGAAAGCAAAACCATATAAAGACATTGCTTTTCCCCATTCTTTTTGAGGAAATATCTCCATCATTATTGCCTGTACCAAAGGCAAAATTGCACCGCCGCCAATTCCTTGCAAAAACCTTGACAAAATAATCATAGACATTGAACGAGATATCCCGCATAGAACAGAGGCTACAGTAAACAAAGCAATGCTAAAAATGAAATAATTTTTTCTGCCGAATACTTTACAAAAATATCCGATTGCAGGTATGACAATTGAACTTGCTACAAGATAACTTGTAACAATCCATGTTGATTCACTTCTGCCTATTGATATTGTTCCGGCTATATACGGCAAAGCAACATTTGCAATTGTTTCATTAAGTGCAAACAAAAATGCAGCAGTAACAAGAGGAATTGTAATAAGCCACGGACTAATGGGAGATTCTCTCCGCTCTTCCGCTATAATATTTTCCACAAAATTCCTTCCTGCAAGGGGCATTTCAGCATATGCTTAATGTCGATAATAACTGTTCTTTTTAGAACTTAACTTAAAATACCTTACTAAGTTTATAATATTGTACTAAATTTTATTTTTCAAGAAATAAGATTTAGTAAATTTTTCTGCACAAAAAATTGTAATGTTAAACAATTGCATTTATGTTATCATGAAACAATGATAGATATAGAAA
Organism: Candidatus Gastranaerophilales bacterium; assembly: GCA_905236775.1. GTDB lineage: Bacteria > Cyanobacteriota > Vampirovibrionia > Gastranaerophilales > Gastranaerophilaceae > CAG-196. The sequence goes on along the minus strand of CAJOOM010000003.1, from coordinate 34,754 downwards.
ATTTCCGTAAAACTATGGCAAGTGGAGAGTTAGTACAAGGGGAGATGCTTAAAACTTTCCACAAGTTATCTCAAGAAGCATTGAAAATCACAATGGAAATTAACAACAAGTATCATACAGAAGAAGAAATTGTTGTTTTATTTTCAAAGCTTATTGGTAGAGATGTTGATAAGTCATTTAGACTTTTCCCGCCTTTTTATACCGATTGCGGGAAAAATATTAAAGTAGGAAAAAATGTTTTTATAAATGCCTGTTGCAAATTTCAAGACCAAGGTGGCATAGAAATCGGTAACGGAGTTTTAATTGGTCATAATGTAACATTAGCAACTCTAAATCACGATGAAAGACCTGAATTTAGGCAAAACATTTATCCTAAACCTATAAAAATCGGAAATAACGTTTGGATAGGTTCAAATGCAACTATTTTGCAGGGTGTTACAATAGGAGACGGTGCAATCGTAGCTGCTAATGCTGTTGTAACAAGGGACGTCCCCAAAAACACTATAGTTGCAGGAATTCCTGCTAAAATCACAAGAAAAGTTAAGGAGTAAAAAATGAAAAAAGTTATTATACTAAATGGTTCTCCAAGAAAGAATTTTAATACTGCAAGATTGCTAAAAGAAGCACAAAAAGGTGCTGAATCGATTGGCGCAGAAACAGAATATTTTAATCTTTATGACTATAATTTCTTAGGCTGCAGAAGTTGCTTTGCCTGTCAAAGAAAGGGGAGCATAACAGAGGGAGTTTGTGCAATAAAAGATGATATAAGACCGATACTTGAAAAATGCATAAATGCAGATGCTTTGATTATCGGATCACCGGTTTATTTTTCATATCCTACAGGTGTATTCAGAAGTTTTGTTGAAAGGCTACTATTTGCAAATCATACATACATGGTTGATAAAGAACACGGCGGTTTAAAGAGAAGGTTGGATAAAGTTATTCCGACAGGAATCATATTTACTATGAATTGTCCAGAACAACTTGCTAAAGAAATCAACTATGATGTTATTTTGGAAGAAAATGTAAAAAGTTTTAAACATATTATGGGATATGCAGAAAGCCTGTATTCATATGATACAAAACAATTTGTGGATTTCTCAAAATATAATTGCGATTTATTTGATGAAGCACATAAAATCGAAGTTCAACAAACACAATTCCCAAAAGATATGGAAAAAGCTTTTGATTTAGGAAAGAAATTGACGGTAATGGAATAAATATGGCTAAATACACAAAAAAATATAATGTAATCCTTGATAATATGGATTTATTTGAATACCGGTTAAGACCAATCTCAGCAATAATGTATATTCAAGATGCATTTGCAAGGTTGTGTGCAACAAAAAAAATGGCAGCTTATGACTTGTTTGCTACTAATCAAATATGGATTGTGACTGAATTTAATATTGATTTTATTGAAGTTTTGCCGTTTTGGTCAGAAGAAATAGAAGTAAGTATATGGATTTCTGAAATTACTAAATTAAAAATTTATACAGATTATGAAATAAAATACAAAGGGAAATCTGTTGCAAAAGGGAATGCTCTATGGTTTGTTATTGACAAAGAAACAAAACGTCCCGCAAGAACAAACATTATAGCGGAACGATTTGATGTATGTAATGAACTTACTTTAGGTGAACATAAAAAGTTTGTATTACCTCATCCGACTGAAGTTTACGCAAAAATAGAACACAAAAATAATTTGTCGGATATAGATTTCAATAAACATGTTAACAACAAAAGTTACATAAATTTGGCAGAAATGACTGCGCCCATTGAATTTAGAAAGACAAAAACACTAAAAACAATAAGTATAAGATTCAACCAAGAAACTTTCTTGAACGATATGTTAACTTGTACAACAAGCAAAACGGAGATTCCTGATACGTATTCTCATATCATAGAAAAAGACGGTGTTTCTGTTTGTGATATTGCAACAACCTGGATTCCGAAAAGCAATACAGAAACTATTGTTGAATATAATTTAGATTTAAAAAACGACGGAACTACGCAATTAATTAATACTTCAGAGGTTTTATGAGCGAAAAAGAAAAAATGCTAAGAGGTGAGTTATTTTATGCAGGTAGCGATGAAGCTTTAATAAAGGAAAGAATTAAATGCAAATCTTTATGTCATGAATACAACAGTATTTCACCAGGGAATATTGACGAAAGAAAGAAAATTTTAAAACAAATTATAGGTAAAACAAAAACAAACTACTATATTGAACAGCCATTTTACTGTGATTACGGATATAATATAGAAATTGGTGAGAATTTTTATTCGAACCATAATATTGTAATTTTAGATTGCGCAAAAGTAACTTTTGGTGATAATGTTTTAATAGGTCCAAATTGCGGATTTTATACGGCAGAACATCCAATTGATGCAATAACTAGGAATAAAGGATTAGAATATGCAAAGCCAATAACTGTCGGAAACAGTGTTTGGATTGGTGGTGGTACAACTATATTAGCAGGTGTAAGCATTGGAAATAATTCTATCATAGGAGCTGGCGCGGTTGTAACAAAAGATGTTCCTAATAATGTCATTGTAGCAGGGAATCCGGCAAAAATAATAAAAGAAATAAGAGGTGAATCATGAGTAAAAAAGTTTTAATACTGTCAGGTAGTCCAAGGATTGGCGGTAATTCAGATATTTTATGTGATGAATTTATGAAAGGTGCTATAGAAGCCGGAAATGACGTAGAAAAAATTAATGTATCAAAAAAGAAAATCGATTATTGTAAAGGATGTTATTATTGTCAGACTCATAGTGGGGAATGCGCAATCAAAGATGACATGGCAGAAATATTGCAAAAAATTATCGATTCTGATGTTATAGTTTTATCAAGCCCTGTTTACTTTTATTCAATAGATGCGCAATTGAAAGCATTAATAGACAGAACAGTTGCACGCTGGCTCGAAGTTAAAAACAAAGAGTTTTATTATATTGCGACTTGTGCTGACGGCAAAGAGGGACTAAACAGAACTATAGAATGCTTTAGAGGGTATGCAGACTGCGTAAACGGTGCAAAAGAATGCGGGATTATCTACGGTCATGGAGTTTATGAAAAGGGAGAAATAAAAGATAAACCTGCAATGAAAGAAGCCTATGAGATGGGTAAAAGTATAAAATAAAAAAAGGAAATATAGCTATGGAAGAAGTTAGAATAGATGTTAGAACACAAAGTCCTGAACGAATAGAGGAAGCAAGAAGAAGTTCTGATCTATGTTTTAGAATAAGTCATACAAACCCTACAACACCTGAATGTAAAGAATTAATCGATGAACTTTTTAACCATACATTAGGCGAAAATACTATTATACATCCTCCAATTTTCACTATTTTAGCAGACAAAGTTAAAATCGGGAAAAATGTTACTATATTAAATGGTTTTCAATGTATGTCAGCCGGCGGTTTAACTATTGAAGATAACACCATGATTTCGCTAAATTGTACTATAGCAACAAATAACCACGATATGTATGATAGGTATGTTATTACCTGCAAACCTGTTCACATAAAACAGAATGTTTGGATTGGTGTAAATGTAACGATACTCCCCGGAGTAACAATAGGTAAAAATGCAGTCGTAGGAGCTGGCGCGGTTGTAACAAAAGATGTTCCAGATAATGCTGTAGTCGTCGGAAATCCCGCAAAAGTCATAAGATATCTCGATGCTGAGAAGTTTAAAAATTAACGGTAAATTATGTTGAATATAGAACATGAAATCTTTAAAAAATACACTCCGGATTTTAATAAGTTAATTGAATACGGTTTTAAAAAAAATAAAACAAATTATATATATGAAAAAAATTTTAGGAATAACGGATTTAAAGCCATTCTTGAGATAAGCAAGTCGGGTAAAATCTCTGGAACAGTTTTTGATATAGAAAATAATGACGAGTTTTTGCCGCTTAAGATTGAATCACAGCAGGGTGCTTTTGTTGGTAAAATAAGGGAAGAATATCAAAAAATTTTAATTGATATCAGAGATAAGTGTTTTTCTGAAAGATATTTTATCTTTCCACAAACAAATAGAATTACAAATCTAATTATTTCTAAGTATGGTGATTCGCCAAATTTCATGTGGGAGCAGTTTCCGGACTGCGGTGTATTCAAAAATAAAACTAATAACAAATGGTATGGAATTATTATGAATATTAATTATTCCAAAATTGGAGAAAATAATGATAAGCCTGTTGAAATTATTAATATAAAGCTCGATAAAAACGAAATACAAGAACTCCTTACTAAAAATGGTTTTTATCCGGCATGGCACATGAACAAAAAATCATGGATAACAATTACTCTGGATGAAAAATTGTCAGACAATGAAATTATGCAATTGATTGAGGAAAGCTATTCTTATACGGAAATAAAAAACAAAAAAATAAACAAAAAGTTATGATTAAGCAAAATATATTAATCGAACGAATTTTTTCTTTATATATTGTAATATTACTTACAAATATCATATCTTTGTGTTACATTTAAAATGTAACAGGTTAATATAGTACAAACCCAAATTAATTTAATTTTAGAAAATTGATTTTTTAATACTATAGATAGATAAAAACATAGGAGTGTGTGTATGAGAATTCATGCGATAGGACAAGAAAACAAATATAACAATCAAAAAAGTCGAACAAAACAACCTGCTTTTGGCAGATTATGGGAAGAACATATAAGTTGGGGAGCAAATTTCATTAAAGATAAAGGAAAAACAAATTTTAAACTGTTTTCATTTCCTGATGCAAAAGCTGTTTTTGTAGAAGTTGCAGACAAAGCAACCGCAGGATTACAAAATATAAGAGAAAGATTAGTACAGGTTGTAGCTTTAGCAGGTGCGGGTTTGTCATATGATAAAGCAATAGGGATTGATGAGAATTCTAAAGCATACAAAATGGAACATAAAGGCGACGGTATATATGTTGCAGAAGGAATTGACGCAAAGCCGGACGACAAATATAGATATATTATTGTAGATGGAGCAAGAAATGTTAATATAGTAAAAGACCCTTATGCTAAAAAACAAGAAAATATACACGGTTGGAGTTCTATATATGAGCCTGACAACTATGAATGGAAGAATACTAAATGGCTTGAAGGCAAAGATCCGAGAAGGATAATGAGAAATCCAGAAGATAAAACTTTACATGGTTTATCAAAATTACGCATAGAAGAAATTAACATTCCTACAGTTACAAAAGAGGGAACATATTTAGCAGCAAAAAGCGCGATTGACAGAATTGTAAAAGAAGGGACTGCAAACGCAATTGAGATTATGCCTGTAGAAAATACGTACTCTAAACAGTGGGGTTATGACGGTGTTGATAAGTTTGCAATAAACGAACGTATGGGAACACATGCAGAATTAAAAGAATTAATTGATTATGCCCACGGAAAAGGATTGAATGTAATCATGGATATGGTTCCAAATCACAATGGACAAGACGGTGACTATTTGGCACAAACAGGGCAATATGAATGGGGAGATTCCGAGTGGGGGTCAAAATTTAACTACGAACACGAAAACAATAAATCCGTAAGAGATTTCATGGCAAATGCTGCTTTGTGGTGGTTAAATGAATTTAAAGTTGATGGTCTTAGATTGGATATGACACAACATACTGCTTCAGACTATTTATTAAAACAAATAGTAGATGAAGTTAATCACCATAATCCGGGGGCATTTATGATTGCAGAAGACGGACGCGAGAAGAAATTATCCCTCCTAAGATATGACGAGGCAAAAAATTCACATGAAGAAAGAATCAATGATACAGACATGTTTATAGAGCTTATACAAAGAGGAAAAGAGTCAACACCTCACGCAATAGGATTTGATAGTGAGTGGGATTTCCGATTAATGCACGCATTATGGGATGCTATTGCACACAACAACCGTACATCACTAACCGCACTTGATGAAAGAATGATTGATTCCGATTCTTTAAGCAAGGTTAAATATATAATGAGCCACGATGAAATTGGAAATCACGACGGAACGAGAATGATTCCAAAAATTATGGCACAATATTTGAATTATTTTGATAATATGAATGACGGAAATTACAACAAAGGTCAAAAAGCGGCACATTTGTCACAAGAGATTTTTGTCCGATTGTTAACCGATAAAAATGCAACAAATGAGGATTTGAAAAAGCTTCAAGAAAATTATAATATGAGATATATCTTTGATAAGACAACCCTTGTTAACGGACTTAAAGCAGCTCTTGCAAAATCCAGATTGGCTTACGGAACAATTATGACTATTCCTGGACCAAAGATGTACTTCCAAGGTGAAAATAATGTAGATATGTCATATTTCAAATTCTTTAGAGATTTTTCTCCGGAATTTCATGCATATCCGCTGAATAAAGGTGTAACTGAAAAAATGAATGCCGAAAAAGGTTATGACACATCTAATGATTCTGCAATGAAAGATTCAATAATGGGTCAATTTAAACCGGCAGGCGAGTTTACAAAAGTTCAGGAACAAATGATTGAATACAATAAAGATTTAGCAAAATTAGTAGATTCAAACGAAACTATACGAAGAGGAACTATTCAATCCGTTTATTGTGATCATGGCAATATGATTCACATTCATTCTTTGGAAAAAGACGGTGAAAAATTCTTAGTATTCAAAAACTATGCTGATAATTTCCATAATGGTACTTATGCTTCACCAGGATTTCCTCGAGAAGAACAATATATCGAAATCTTTAATAGTGATGATGTTAAATATGGTGGCGGCGGTCATTTAAATAAAAACAGAAAAATTACTGCAGATAACCAAAATTTAAAACTTGCAGCTAATACAATGATTATTTTAAAGAGAGTGTAAAAAATAATTTTAAAATTAGTATTTTATATCGCTCTTACAAAATATAACAAATTCCGAGCAATAGTGAAAAACCTATTAGCATCATTATAGGTGTATCCATTGAATGCGGAGCAAATGCTTCAGATAAAGTCATTACAGGCGGAAATAGTACCATTGCAGTCCAAAATTCTTGAGCATTAGCGAATTGTTCTTTGTATAAAATCAAAAATAAAAGAGCTGAAATATAAACACAAGCACTGCCTGCATATGATCTTACATATCTATTTTTTAAATTCCAAGACGGAACAACATATTTTTTCTTTCCTAAATACGTTCCGACAGGTTCCGCTAAACCGTCACCAATAGCAACGGTTAAGACAACTATCGTTGCTAACAGCGGTAAATGTAAATGAGTTTCAAAAATTTGTTTAAATACTGTTATAATAAAAAGTCCCGGTAACATGTTCCCTAAAACAATCCATTTTAATGTATTTGGTCTATCTTCAATTCTGTCTAAAGAATTAAATTGGAGCATAAAAAAGGCGGAAAACTCTCTTATTGGTTTTATTAATACTAAAAACATAAACAAAACAAATAAAGATTCCCACAAATGTGGCAATATACCATAAGGTTGAGTCGGAGGACTTAACAAAGGAACAAGATATGCTGCAAAGTGCTGAATTTTTCTTGTATAATTTACTTTAAACCATTTATTCTTAGGTGTTGTAATATATCCTTTTTCATCAATATCACAGTAATAACGACATAAAAGACCGCCTGCTAATGCCAACAACATCATAATAAACAATTTAATAACCAGTCTTAAGAAAAATTCTTTTGCTTCAAAAAGATTTGGATTAAAAATTATTGTCCAGCTTAATAAAAAAATAAACAATATTATCCATAATATTAAAAACTTTAAATCAAATGTTTTTGTCCAGTGTTTATCATAATTCCCAGCTGAATCTCCTGGCATTAATACATTATTTTGCATCTGAACAACCTACAAGACTTCTTCCGCTTGAATATCAGCATTTGTATCATTTATTTCATTTGATTCATTTGATTCATCATTATCTTTTTCCTTAGATGATTTTTTATTTTTCAATTGTTTAAAAAATAAATTAAACTCTTCACCAGATTTAAGTTCTACATATTTTCCTTTTTCTAGGAAAGATAAAGGTGAATCTTTGTATACTTGCTTAACACCTGATTCCAGACGATTTCCGTCCTCATTTATAATCATACCCTCCGCAAGCGATACTGCCGGTGCTACTCCTTTTACAAAAAAACCGCCGACTGTTGTTGCAGCCTTGATACCGGCTTTTTTCTTATCCATTGTTTTTATCGTTTCTTTAGATAAAACTTTTTTAAAATATTTTCCGCTAAATTGCTCATTTATAACTGTTGTTTGCCCCTCTGAAGTATATGAAAGCGGAGAAACATTAAAACTAGCAGCTCTCTTTCCTATTTTAGGAGGAATTACTTTTAAGACTTTACAATGTATAACATCACCTGCATGAAGTTCATAAGTACCGATTTTGGAATCTTTTACGACTTTTACATCAATTTCTTCGACAGGATTTTTAGTACTAAAATCCGAAACAGCTTCCACATTCACCTTATTAATCGCAGCATTTGCTGTGTTAATAGAAAATATTATTGCCATTATTGTTATTATTAATTTTATCTTCATCTTATATCAATCCATTCGCTTGCAAAGAATCTACTATAAATTTTATTCCCTCTTTTGTTTTTGCAATAAAGCTTTCAGCAATCTCATCCGCCATATTTGTTTGCAATACTTGAAGAATATCAGCTTGCATATACTGATACATCATTGGTGATTTTACGACTGCTGCTATGAGTGCTGAAGAAAAAGTATTTTGTGATAACAAATCAATAATATTATTGATAAGCAAAAGTTCGTTTTCAGTCCATTTTTTTGTTTCAAATTTAAATGGTTGAACCTCACCAAGCAAAATAGATGTTGTATTAGATATTCCAAACAACGGAATCTTATCAATAGGAACATTTTTCATCCCAGGAATCAAAGCTCCGAAAGAAGATGTATTATACACAGATACATAATTTAATTCTTTAATCAAATACTCAAAATGTTTTACAAAAGCTGCATAATCGGCACTTGTTACGACATCCATGCCGGTAACTGAAGGAACTGTTGTTAAGTTTTTAACTATATAATTTATTTTCATTTCATTTGCTGAGATTTTTTCATAAGTACCACCGTCAGCATAAACAGTACTTCCCTTAAAAGCTAAATCCACACCACACATAACTACTTTTGAAAAACCCATTTTTACGGCTGTTACAAATGCCATAGTGGTAGCAGAACCCCCGCTCTCTTGTGTTACAATAAACGGATTATACTCTGAAAGTTTATTTACAACCATATCATTGGTTGGGAAAGTAATAAATAATTTTTTAAAGTTGTTAGAAATAATATCACTGTCAGAATTAATATTCATTATACAATTAATATTTGATAGATATTCTTCTAACCCATCTAGAGTCTTATTTACGAATTTTGCATCCGTGCAAACAAGAAAATCCGGAGTTATTCCCTCTTTATTTAAAACTTTTAAAGCTTTATTTACGGCAAAAATAACAAATTTTTCACGATTATTCTTTATAAACTCTATATTTTCAATAAGCGATGGACCTGCTGCTGCAACTAATGCAGCTTGTCCTGTAAATTTCCCCTCTAAATCTGATAACTTATATGCCGTTCCTTTATTTACAGCGCTAATATTTTTTATAGTATTAGCGAGCCAATCTCTAGAATATCTTGTAATCGTGTTTATATCTACAGTTTTACTCTTGCAAGCATCATAAACTTTTTGAGTAAGCTCTAATAACTCTTGACTTTTTACAATTGCATAATTTTTTAAATATACAACTTCAACTTTATCTTTAGTCAGATATATTTCTGACAATTTTTCTATCAAATCATTTAAATCATCAAAGATAAAAACTCTTCCACTTTTTAAGTGGTCCGAGATATCAACATTATTTAATACAAAGTGCAATAGTTTTATATCCGGTTCATAAACAAAAATTCTTGATGGATAAGTATTAAAGACTTCATCAAGCTGATAACACAAACCTATACCAAAAGTGATTATAATATCATTCTTTCCCATTGGTTTTTTAATTAATTCAGAAAGCATATCTTGTATTGCTTTTCTGGGATTATTTAAATCATCTAATGGAACACTATTTTTCATTAATAAATAATCATTAGAAGTTGTCATACAGTAAGATAAATCCGCGCAGCTTTCTTCTATTTTTAAGCTTTCTAATCGGCTCTTCAAATTTTGATTATTTATATATGCCAAATTTTCTTCAAACATTTTCACCTCAATACCTTATAATATAATTAGCATAAGTTTGAGGAAATGTAAATGAAAATTAAAACATTTGATATCGTGTAATTTAAAATTTATCCGGCATTCGCCTTTACATTAGTGTTTTTATAAACATTAGTATCCAAGAAAAATTTTATTGACGAATTTCCCTCTCCAGCTAGGAGAGGGAAATTTGTGTACACTTGATTTTATTTAGACACTAAGGCTTGATAAGCGAACACTCTTAGCCTTCTGAATTGAACATGTCTTTACCAACAGAGCATAGAGGACAAACCCAATCTTCCGGTAAGTCTTCAAAAGCAGTCCCTGCTGCAATACCGTTATCCGGATCACCTACTTCTGGATCATAAACATAACCACATACTGAACATACATACTTTTGCATAATTTTTCTCCTTTTATTGCGATGCAAATAATTGCACCCTACACTTTTTTGTTGGATTTCACCCGACCTACTTTTATTTTTTATCAGCTTTGTAAATCCGACCTAAATTTATTTACCCTACCCCACAGTTTGCAAAACTTTTTCAGATTCTTTTATACTTAGAACAATTTTTTCTGCCAAACAATCGAGTTCTGCAAGCTGTTCTTCTTTAAGAGTTGATTTTAGACAAATCGAATCGTCAATAATTTCAATTCCTTTTAGATTTTCTAGTATAGTTTTCATTGCCTGACCGCAAGTTGGAGCCCAAGAGCCGTTTTGAATAAGTGCGACTTTTCTGTTTTGAAGATTATGAGCAGCAAGATTGTGTAAAAAATGCTCCATTGTTTCAAAGATTCCGTTATTGTAAGTTGTTGTCGCAAACACAATATGAGAATACTTGAATGCATCTGATAAAACATAAGATGAATGGGTATGAGATACATCATACATTTTTATTCCTTTTACACCTTTGTCTGCTAGTTTGCCTGCTAAAATATTTGCGGTATTTTCGGTTCCTCCGTATACTGAAGAATAAGCAATAAGAACAGAATTTTCCTCAGCCTCATATCTTGACCACTTGTCGTATTTTTCTATAAACTTAGCAATATTATCTTTTATAATTAATCCGTGAAGAGGGTAAATAGTTTGTATATCAAGTGCGCTTGCTTTTTTTAGAAGCATTTGAACTTGAGCGCCATATTTACCGACTATATTTGTGTAATATCTTCTTGCTTCATTAAGATAATCTTTTTCAAAATCGACTTCCGTATCAAAAAGATTTCCATTTATTGGAGCAAATGAACCAAACGCATCTGCTGAATACAATGCTTTGTCTGTTTTATCATAAGATACCATAACTTCAGGCCAATGAACCATAGGCGCCATTGCAAATACAAATTCGTGTTTACCTGTATTTAATAAATCGCCTTCCTTTACAATCATCACTTGAGAATCAATATCAAAGTCAAAGAATTGTTTAATAAGTGCAACTGATTTTGCAGTAGTAACAATTTTAACTTCGGGATAAAGTGCAATAACATCTTCTATCAACGCGCAATGATCCGGCTCCATGTGATGAACAACCAAATAGTCCAAATCTCTGCCGTCTAAAGCAGCCTCAAGGTTTTGGAAAAATTGTCCTGAACAAGCCTTATCTACAGTATCCATAAGAACTGTTTTTTCGTCTTTTATTAAGTATGAGTTATAAGAGATTCCGTTCGGAATAGGATAAGCACTTTCAAATAATGCCAGCCTCCTATCTGAACACCCTATATATAAAACATCATCACTAATTCTTCTAATATCGTACATGTTTACTCCTCTACTACTGTATTATCAATAATACATGAAAAATAAAACAGTACAATAACTTTACTCAGCAATAAATTCGTAGTTTTGTTTCTTAATTTCTTGCAAAGTAGCAGGAGCAGATGTCATTGTTTTTGTTAACGTTTTAGAAAAATCAGCAATATTGTTCAAACTGTAAACGTGACCGCCAGTTGTAGATGCCAAACAAGACAAAGGAAGTTCTTTTGAATAATAAGATACCAAAACAACGTCAATATGGATATCAGAACGTTTTTTCATCAAATTTCTTGCAAAAGCACAAGGGTCTCCGCCGCAATTTTCGCCGCCATCAGTTATTAAAACAATCTTCTTAGGAGTAACAGTATCAAAAGGTGCAAAATCTTCGTAAGCAGCCCTATCCAAACCGTAAACAAGCGGAGTTGCACCGCCCACATCTACGGAATTCATTCCGGCAAGCATAGAATTTGTATTAGCACTTATAATAGGTGAAACCTGCCTTGTAGCACTGCAAGCGCCTGTTGTTCTTCCGACCGGATTGCGTTCAGTAATAACTTTAAATTTGTTTCCGCTTTTAACGATTTTTTTAACATCCTGTAAGGTGTGTATGCTTGTAGGATTATTTCCGTATGAATCATGTCCAAATACTCTAAATCCGACTTTTGTTGTCGGGGGAATTTGTGCTAGTATGGCAGCCATACTTCTTTTAGCTGCGACTATCCAGTTTGACATACTGCCAGAGAAGTCCATAACTATCTCAATTGTACCTACTGCATTCTGATTCACTTGATTGTTTTGAACATAATTTTGCATTTGGTAATTGTTATAAAAATTTTGGTTAACACTATTTGCAGGCGATGTAATTATTTGTCCTGTTTGAGTTTTAACTGTTCCGGAAGTGTTAACCGTATATTTAGCTGCAAACGCGGCAGTTCCTAATATAACTGATGCTATTGCTATTAAAGTAAAAATCTTTTTTTTCATAAATTCCCCCGCATATATTATAAACCTAATTTTTAGATTTAGCAAACTATCCTGATTCACTCTGATTCTACTAATTATATAAAATCACTCAAAAATAGAAAATATATTAAATCAAAATTCAAAGACAAGTTTAATGCATTAGTGTCCAATAAAAATTTATATGAAATTATTGTAATCAAATACAGGCAGTTAAATATAGCGACATAATATATGTCGAGACAAAAAAAATAAAATATGGCGAAGTAACAAAAGGCAGGTTGTCATTCTAAGGAGCCAAAAGGCTTTGGCGACGAAGAATCCAGCCTATTTTTATTCCAATGAACGATAATTGCTTTGTATCAAATAGCTGATAAGTTTTCAACTGGCTGGATTCTTCGTCGTGCAAGCCATTGCCCTCCTCAGAAAGACAAGACTTGCTTACTTAATGTCTTATTGCCATAGTGCCCTAGTGTCTTTAAAAAAAACATTTTCCATTTTCAACTAAATTTTTGAAGAATAATTTGACATTTTAATAACTTTAAAGATTATTCACCTGCATATTTTATAATCTCCTAACAGTGAATATTATTTCCACAAATTTTTTCTATACTGATTTTATGAACAAAGTTAACAAATTATTACTGGCACTAAATGAAAATACGACACTTACTTTAGACAACTGGACAATTGAACGACAATTTGTAACAGGAATGCGGAAATGGATAGCAAACATTCTTCCGTTTGAACTTTTAAAAAGAAGTCTTAAAGAAAGTATCGAATCTCTTGATACACTCAGTCAGGACGGAATTTTCTATGATAAATTTCCTGATAATATTTTAACCCCCGATTATGGCGACAACTGGGGAGTTATTGCAAATTATATAGAAATTAATAATCGTGCAATTGCAGAAATGACAGGTAATAATTGTAGAAACGGACTTCTAAGCACAATAAAACTTCTTCCGGCAATTCCTCCTAGTGCCAAAAGCTGGGCAAATTGTATAATTTTATCCCAGATTTTTCCTAACATATATGGTGACGGCTATAATAAATCAACGACAGAAGAAAATTCTATCTATGGAATAAAACTGAATTCAGGTTACAGCCAAAATATAATTAACTTTGATATTGCTAAAAAAATAAGTCCTTTTGAACAATTCCAAGCATTTAATGATTTAGCACATTTTCACGGATTAAAAACCGGATTTAGAACCGTAATATCAGCAGACCAGATAAAAGTAGTACAGCCAGACGGAAGTGATATTACATTCGACTGGAATAACTCCGAGCATTTTAATCTGTTTTTAAATTCTCATATTGAGTTAATAAATACAGGTTTTGAAGCTATTTTTATTGATTCCGCCAAGCATATAGGCGGATATGACATGGGTAACTATACCGGAGTCGGAGCATTACCGTCTTATGAACAAATGCAATACATAATTCATGAAATTCGCAGCAGGAGCGGAAAAACACACCTAAGCTTTGTAGGTGAAAAAAGTTCCGGAGATTTTGCCCGCTACGAAAACTTAGGCTTATCAACCGGTACCGGATTTATTGACCCTAATGATTTTCATACGGTAAGAGATAAGGCAATTGACCACAAATATTCAAGAAATTACTCTCCAGGGGTAGAAGTTTCAAACGACAATGACAGCGGCGGAAGAAGTTACGAAGAACGTTTACACAGAATTCACAATTCATTATTTGCTTATGAATATCCAAGTGACAAGCTTGCAAGTTTTATGCAAATGGAAGATTTGTTTCCTTTGCGATATGACACAAGTACGCACCATCTTATGATGTCAAATCCTTCCTATTCTGCAGATGGTACAAAAGAGAGTCATTGGGAAAATCTTTTTACTAAAGAAGATGGCAGAGAATACAATAAAAAAGTTGCAGAGCTTTTTGTTCACGCACTTAATCTGTAAACTTTTAATATTTTTTATTTATAAGCGAATTATGAGCATTGTACTCAATTGTATCATCAAGCGGTTCCAATTTTTCTCCTAATGCTAATTCCAAAAGATAATCTGCAAAATGAGGATTCTTAGGCAAAAAAGAACCGTGCAAGTATGTTCCAAACACATTTTTGTACCTTGCTCCCTCGGTTAAATCCTTACCGTTGTTGCCATACCCTACTAATACACTTCCTATAGGCTTTGTCTCTCCTTGCAGATAGGTTAATCCGCTATGATTTTCAAAACCAACAAGTGTGTTAGGATTTACATAATCTGTTTTAACAGTTACATTTCCTATAAACCGTTTATTACCCGCTACAGTATACGCATCTAAAAGGCTAATACCTAATAATTTTTCAGCATTATGCGGTTGATAATAATGTCCCAGAAGTTGATATCCTCCGCATATTCCAAGAAAAACAGCGCCGCGGTCGCGTTCAGAGGTTAAAAAATCTTTGTGTTTTTGCAATTCTTTGGAAACTTCAATCTGCTGAACATCTTGACCGCCTCCAATAAAGTAAACATCATGTTCACTTATAAAAGTATCACCAGAGTTGATTTCATCAATAATTACCACAAAACCGCGCCATTCAGCGCGTTTTTTTAACGTAATTATATTTCCGCCATCACCATATATATTCAAAAGTTTAGGATAAAGATGCCCAATTCTTAGTTGTTTCATATACAGACAGCCTCTTTAATAACTTTTACGGATTTTTGACGTTTGTTTGTATGAATTTTTATATACTCATCCAATAAATCAAAACATACCTGACAAACTTTTTCTGTAGCTTTTTTGTCATAGTCGCTCTCATAATCAAAATCAAATTGCAGCATTGCCTGCATAAAATCTCTGATTTTATGATGCATTTTAAGTTTTATCCCGAGAGGTTCACAACAATCTTTGCAAATTACACCTCCCATTTTTGTCGAAAAATACATATCTTCGTCAAGAATTCTTTCTCCGCAGCACAAACACGAATCTAATTCCACACAAAAACCCATAATAAGCAAAATTTTTAATTGGAATTTTATTACGGCAATGAGCATATCTTTTTTATTTTTAGAATCTGATATACGATTTAACGCTTTATACAGAAGTTCGTAGATATCTTTTGATGAGTTTTCTGAGCCCTCACCAAAATTCATAACTACCTCAGATACATAAGTAGATAAAGTTAATTTATCCAAATCTTCCCTTGTTTTTCTAAAATGGTTAACTGTTTGAGCTTGTATTATAGTATCCATAGAACGACCTTTTAAAAGTTGGAGAGTATTTGCCACTAACAAGTCCATTCTTGCTCCCAATTTACTTTTGGGCTTTTTTATCCCCTTTGCAACTCCTTTTATTAGCCCATTATCTTTTGAATACATAACTATAATTTTATCTGCATCATTTAAGTTATATGATTTTAGATTTATAGCTTCTGTTACATAATTATTCATAATAAGCTTTTGTCCCTTGGTAAACACCTCTAAACATCTTTTCAAGTTCTGATTCATCATTTGAATTCATTAGAGCTTCTTCTTCGGTTATTGCGCCGCAATCTACAAGTTTAGCAAGCGATGTATTCATTGATATCATATTATCAACCATATTGTCTCTAAGAAGTTCGTATATTTCTTCAGTATTATCTTTATTTATGTAATCTTTAATAGTAGATGTAACTACCATAATTTCGCATGCCGGATATCTTTTCCTTTCATGCTCGGAATAAATCAATTTTTGAGCAATAGTAGCTCTTAGAGTTTCTGCTAATTGTCTGCGAACAAGAAATCTATTTGATTCATCAAACATGTTTACGATTCTGTTGATTGTTTGAACAGCATCGTTCGTATGAAGAGTAGACAGAACTAAGTGCCCAGTCTCTGATGCCTTTAAGGCGGCTTCCATAGTTTCTCTGTCTCTTATCTCGCCAATAAATATAACATCTGGATCTTGACGCAATGAATATTTTATACCATCAGAAAATGTTTTTGTATCAACACCGACTTGACGTTGTGAAACTACACTTTTTTTACACCCAAATACATATTCTATAGGGTCTTCTATTGTTACAATGTGTTTAGACGAAGTCATGTTTATCTGGTTTATCAAGGACGCAATTGTAGTAGATTTACCGCTGCCTGTAGGACCGGTAACCAGAATAATACCGTTAGGTTGTTCCACTATTGAATATAAAATATCAGGCAAAGACAGCTCTTTAAGTTCTGGAATGTCATATGCTATATTTCTTATCACAAGTCCAGGTAACCCAAGCTGCCTATTATAATTAACACGGAATCTTGAGCATCCTTTTATTTCAAACATAAAATCTAAATCACAGAGGGTCAACACTTTATCACGCATAGCAGTCGGCGCAATTTCCATAACCGCATTATCAACATCTGTTTTGGTCAATGCTTCCATTTTGGTTTTTACTATAAATCCGTTTTTTCTTATAAACGGAGCATGTCCAACTACCAAATGTTCATCTGATGCTCCTGTTGCAACAGCACTTTTTAAAAATTCTACTATATTAAATGTCTCTGACATCGCGTTCTCTCCTCCAACTTATTTTATATTACCATCTTGAAAAACATTTGACAAATTTTTATCAAATAATTAATTCTTAAAATTTTGCATTAAATTCTTTGCCAAAAAACAAGTTTTATTATATGATTATACTTATAATAGAGAGAGTAGAGTTTAAGATGACACTGGAAAATTTTGTATACGAATCTGTTTCTGAAATACTTGAAGGAAATAACGATTCGGCAGAAACAAGAATTGAAAAACATAAAGACATCTATCATGATGACACAGCAATATGCTTTAGTTTACTCGCACTAAGCACATTTATAAAACAAGATTTTGATAACTTTTATCAATTTATGAATGATGCATCTTTTCTTGTTGATCAAACTTCTGACCCTATAACAAAAATTTTCCATGAAATGGTTCTTGGCTATGTTAATTTTACTGAAAAAAATGCAACTCTGTATTCTATAAGTTACAACAAAGCAAGAAAACTCTCCATTAAGAATCAAAAGACAGAGTTTTTTGAAAAATTGAATGCCATGTTGAAGTGTCCGCCAATAAGTCATTTCACCTCGAATCACGGAGGACAGGCAAAAGATCCGTTAATTGCACTCGTAAAAATCGGTCAAGCAGTCGCCGCAGAAAAGAACATTAATCTCCTGATTAAAACTATTGCAGAAGAAACAAAAACAGCATTAAATGCAGATAGATGTACAGTTTATCTTTATGACAAGGAAACAGACGAACTTTATTCAAAAGTTGCTACAGGTTTAGACATAAAAGAATTAAGAATTCCTGCTGATAAAGGTCTTGCCGGTCATGTACTTAAAACCGGAGAAACGATAAATATCAAAGATGCATATAGCGATAAAAGATTCAATTCGGAAGTAGATAAAGAAACTGGATACAGAACAAAAAATATGCTTTGTATGCCAATTAAAAATTTTAATCAGGAAATAATCGGTGTATTTCAAGTATTAAATAAATTTGATGAATATTTTACTCCGGAAGATGAGGACTTATTAGTAGCAATTGCCTCTAATGCCGGTATCTCACTAGAAAATGCACAACTTTTTGAAAGACAAAGGAAGCTGTTAGAAGAACAAAAGGTAGTTCTTGATAGCTTTATTGAAACTTTAGCAACATCAATTGATGCTCGCGATAAGATTACATCAGGTCACTCTACACGTGTAAAAATGTACTCTATTCTTATAGCAAATGAATTTGGCATGGAGCAAAATGATTTATATATACTGGAAAAAGCGGCGGCTCTACACGATATAGGTAAAATCGGAATCAGAGATGCTGTCCTTCAAAAAGAGGGGAAATTAACACCGGAAGAATATAAACACATTCAGCAACATGTTGAGATTACACACCATATTTTGGAGAAAATACATATGTCAAAGGATTTCCAACAAATTATGGAAATAGCTTGCTCTCATCACGAAAAATTTGACGGTACCGGATACTATCGTCATTTAAAGGGCGAAGAAATTCCTTTTGGCGGAAGAATTTTGGCTGTTTCAGATGTTTTTGACGCAATTACGTCAAAACGTCATTATCGTGACAAAATGCCGATTGATAAGGTAATTAATATTATCAAAGACGGAGCAGGCTCTCACTTTGACCCGCTTGTCGTAGAAAAATTTTTGGCGGTTAAATTAAGCGAAATTGTTAAAGTATTTTGCACAGAAAACTGTTTGAAGATTGAAGAAAATGATTTAGCCACTTTAGAAAAATATAACCTACTTGATTTATATTACTCAATAGTAAATAATTGTAGTAACAGGTTATTACAAGTATTCAATAAATATTACGTAGGTGTGGACTTAGAGCATGAATAGAGTAAAACTTATAATAACAAGTTTTTTAATATTTTCTTTAATTTCGTCTTGTTCTTATGCAGAGACGACTCTAAAGCCGCTAAAAGCAAAAACAGAAACGTCAGTTGCTAATATTGATATAGTGTTAAAAGATAACTATATAAAGTCCAAATATGCTTCAGCAGAAAATCGCTTTATACAAAACAATGTTAAAGCTTCTTATGATGATTTTAATGATTTAATCTTGAAAGCAACCCATGATGATTATGTATTTCTTTTGTATGGCATAAAAATGGCAGAGTATGGACTGTTCGATTTATCGGATACATTAATACAAAGGCTTGATAATAACCATTTTACCGCTTCATACGTAAAAGATATGAAACGATATTATTATCCGACATCTCTTTTAAGCCAAAAAGAAATCATAGGACTTGCTGATGCCTATTCTAATATAGTCTACAACAATATGGCTCTTGAAACTACTTCAGAACTTATAAATTCAGTTAAATTTGAAGAAAGTGATTACAAAAATTATTTAATTGCTTTAGGATATTACAAGTCAAATAATTTAAAAATGGCTCTTAAATATATTGAATATGCAATAAAACAAAATGATATCAGCATTAATTATTTAAGCTTAAAAGCAAGAATATTAGCAGACTTGAAAAAAAACAATCAAGCATTAAAAGTTCTTGCAGAAATTAAAAAAACACCTTTTTTAACTATTGATTTTCAGCAAAAAGTAAGAGCAACAGAGGAATATGTTTTGTACAAGACCTCGAAATCCGAAACTTTAAAAGATTATCATTTGGCTTATTACTACCATTTACAAGATAAAAGTCTTTTAGCGACAAAAGTTTTACAATCTGCAACACTTACTGCAAAAAAATACAGTCCTGATATATATGCTCTTTTAGGGAGAATTTATTATGAAAACAGTGAGCCTGTAAAAGCTGAGGAATTTGCATCTCGTGCATATAGAGAGGACAAGAATAATTATATTGCAGCACTCACTCTTGCAGATGTTACATACGATTCAAAAAGATTTGATGAATCTTTAAAATATTATAAAAAAGCAAAAAAACTCACAAAAGACGTAGCTCCTTTGGTTGGAATTGCAAAAACATATTTGGCGATGGAAAACTCTAAAAAAGCCAAGAAGATGTACGAAAAATTACTTCAAAAAAATAAAATGAATGAGGACTTGCTTGTTGAATCTTTAAAAATTATCCCGCACAGAGTAGACTATTATCTGCCAAGAGTTGCGTCTATTGATTTAACAAACAACGATATTTGGCTTGGACTTGCAAATCATGCAATAAAAGACGGTAATTATAAAATGGCTGCAACTTATCTTAATAATTCGTTTTATATTGACGAAAATAATTATAAATATTATTATTATTTAAGTCAGGTCTTAAGAGCGAATGGTGATATAGAAGCTGCAAACCGTTCTTTGGTAAGATGTGCTGATATAAATGCAGATTACGAAGCAAATATTAAATCCGGATATAGCGAGTATTATTATGGGAACTAGTATTTTAATAGTTGAAGATCATGAATTAACAAGATTTGGACTTAAAACAGCATTTGAGTCCTATGATTTTATATCTGACATTTATGAAGCTGATTCCGCGGAGGCAGGATTAGAAATAATTGAGTCAAAAAATGTAGATTTGATTATTATGGATTTAGGACTTCCCGGCATGGATGGAATCGAAGCTACGCAAAAAATTAAGGAACTAAATAAAGATATAAAAGTAGTCGTATTAACATCACATAATGACGAACAAGAAGTTCTAAACAGCTTAAAAGCCGGTGCAAATGCTTACTGTTCAAAAGAAATTAATCCCAAAAGACTTATACAAGTTGTTCAATCCGTACTGGACGGAGCTGCATGGTTTGACCCGGCAATTTCTCACGTTGTATTACAAGCAGCTACAAAATCTCAAGTTGATAATTCTTATCCTGCAAGAGATTATGGTTTAACTTCAAGAGAAACACAAATTTTAAAACTAATAACAGAGGGTTATAGCAATAATGAGATAGCCAATGAGCTTTATGTAAGTATAAATACTACAAAAGCTCATGTAGCAAGTATTTTACAAAAATTAGAAGTCGATGATAGACTTCAGGCTGCACTAAAAGCTTTAAAAGAAAGATTGGTTTAATATGGACGGAATTGCTTCAATTTTAGTAGTAGACGACAATCCAAAGTATTTAAAAGATGCTTTACCGATGTACGGTTATGACGTAACTGTTGCAGAAGATGGCATTGAGGCTTTAAAGATATTATCCGGAGAAAAGGAACATTTTGATTTAATTCTTCTTGATGTAATGATGCCAAATATGGATGGGTGGGACACATTAAAGGCAATCAGAAAAAATCCTAAAACTCAATATATACCGGTAATTATGATTACAGCCGTAAGTGAAGACCAAAAAATTGTTTCAGGTCTCAAAATAGGGGCTGACGATTACATCGTTAAACCTTTTATTTTACCGAATTTACTTGCCAGAATAGAAGCTGTTTTAAGAAGAAGTAAATGGCAGTCAGAATCAATAGCGAAAAAAGAAACAAAAATTAATAAAAATGTTAATATTGATGCACTAACACCGAAAGAAAAAGAAGTGCTGGCACTGGTTGCAAAAGGCGCTAGCAATCAAGAAATTGCAGAACAGCTATTTGTTCAGGATGTTACAGTTAAAACCCATTTAAATAGCATATTCAAGAAACTTAAGGTTTCTAACAGAACACAAGCAGTTTTACTTGCTATGGAAATAAATTTGATAAACTAGGAGAATATAATGCTGACAAAAGAAGAATTGTTTGATTTATTATCTACAGATATAAAAACTTTTAACAATGAAGTAAAGAATATAAAAGGCGGAGCTGACTTATCCGAGATGGATTTTTCGAATATAAATGTAGAGGGCGCAGAGTTTTATAATGCGGATTTAAATTCGTCAACTTTTGCGGACTCTCATTTGACAAATGTAATTTTCGACGGTTGCGATTTAACATCAGTTGATTTTACAAGAGCAAATCTTGTTGAATGCTCTTTTAATGAATCAGTCCTAAATGGTACCGATTTTAGTTATGCGACTGTAGATTATGGAAACTTTTCTGATGCTGATTTAGCCGGTGCAATTTTTCTAAGTGCGGATTTAACAAATTCAGATTTTTCAATGTCAGAAAACTTGAGCGCTTGCAGATTTGATGAAGATACTATTTGGCCTGATAATGAATATTTACCTGAAGACTTCGATGCAAGCTATTCATCAGACTTATCATCATTAAAAGACGATGATGATTTTGAACAAAGTGATTATTAACTTTTGTAACAATTTATAAAAAGAGAGTAAATTATTTCATTTTTAAATACTTTATATATATAACATATTAATATATGAGGTATTTCCATGGGCAATGAAATAAATATAAGACAAATAGCCAGTCCTACACAGAGATATTTTTTATACCAAATGCAGAGCGATTACGGCAGTTCTTGCAATAGTGTATTCAGCTATTCTTATTCTTGGCAAATGCCCAGTTTTGGAGAGGCTTTTAGAAGCAGCTTAGCCTTTGGGTTAGGTGCCGGACTTGTGAATATCGGCTTAAGATTTGTTGATAGATTGATAAACGGTAAAAACGGAGACAGTTCTTATACTCAAAACTATAACTATAACTATGGCGGCTGTTTTGGCGGAGGTTACACTCCATATACACAATTTGGATTGTATGGCGGGGTTCAAGCATATCCGCAGATGAATTATGGCGGTTTCGGATTATATACTCCGCAAATACCTGCTTATCCGACGACACCGGCTCCTTCTACTGCTGCCGCTCCGTCTTCAAGCCAAACTCCGGCATCAACTTCTGCTGAAACAGAGACTCCGGCAGAGAGTCCGGCTGAAACAGAGAGTCCGGCTCCTACACCTCAAACAAGGACGGAATCAAGTGATGCAGCAAACGAAGATAAAGCGCAGGCACAAAAACCGGCTCAAGCTCAGGAACAAAAACCGGATCAAGAAGAAACTCGAGCAAAGGAAGAACCTTCAAATAAAGACGACGAAAAAACAAAAACAAACGCTGATTTAAAAGATATAAATGACTATAAATCAAGGTTAAAAGTTTTAAAAGCTCAAGGCGGACAAGCTAAAAAAGAAGACATTCAAGCTTTGTACAATAATATTAATGCAAAGAAAGCTAATCTTGATAATGTTGACGATGATAAAGATATTAAATCATTAAACAAGCTTGCTAAAAAAGTAAGCAAACTTTATGTAAAATATTTTAGAGAAGATTTGGTAACTCATGTAGCTAAACCAAAGAAAAAGATTCGTGATTATGCAAATGCTGCATTAAATTTTGCTAAAAGAGTGCCAGAATTCTTTACTAAAAAAGATGAAGACAAAGCTGGAATCAAAGATTTACAATCACAAGTTGAAAGTTTAACAAGTGAAAGTTCTCCGGCTGTTGTTTTGGATTTATATAAAAAAATAAGCAGTTATAAACAACAAGATGATAAAAAGAAAAATACAAATAATTATCAAATAGAGAGATTAAAACACAAGGTAGAAAAATTCGCTCATGAACACAATATTAGACTTGTTGAACAAGAACAAGAACAAGAATAAAAACAAAAACAAGAGCAAGAGCAAGAGCAAGAGTAAATAAATAATTATTTAACAAAAATATATTTTTTACCGAATCTACTCGGGGCATTTTTTTCTGATTTCAAGAATCCTGTCAAATCATACTTTGGACTTGCTTTAAACAAAAGACGCGATTTATGCTTAACAGAACCATTGGTCTTTAAGATTTCACTAGTCGATAATAATCGGGTAACTTTATCTTCGTTAGATAATTCCATACTTCTTCCAAGCTAAACTAATAAGACAACTTATTTTAGCATTTTTTATTGCATTTTTCAATACTTAAAATCGGATTAAAAAAGAGCCAATTCACTTGAACTGACTCTTTTAGATAAAATCTTATTCACCATAAACATTTATCGTAAGCTGTCTCCAAAATATGAATACACTTTTTTCATTCATATCTACATAGCTAATTTTCTTAATTCCTGCTTTTTTAGCAGCCTCATCAATACTTGCATCACCTACTTCTACAACAAAAAGTACGTTAGTTGTTGATGCTGAACCTTTTTTAAGTTTTGATAAATCCGGTGTTGTTGTTCCGGTTGCAGTTACTGGGTACGTTGCATTTGTGTAAAATAATCCCATAGCCTGTACATCACCTTGTGTTGAAAAAGCTAATACTGTAGCTATAAAGCCTGCTAATAAAAATTTTTTCATACTTTTCTCCTTTTTATTCACCATATACTATTGTCTTTGTTTCTCTCACAAGAATTGGTATAAATCCTAATGGAATAAATACTTTGCACGTTTTTGCATCAACATACTTAATTTTTGTTATTCCACCATTTCTTGCAGCAGCATCAATGCTGGCATCTCCTGTTTCCACAATATAGAGAATGTTTCTGGCAACTGATTCACCGGTTTTCAAATCCTTTAAATCAATATCTATTTCTCCATTTTCAGCTTTAGCAGCATCAACCGGAGTAGAAGTATTTGTAAAAATACCACCGTCATCAACATATTGAAAACCTCTGCCTGCTGAGTAAGCATCTGCCCGTAAAGCATTTGAGAATACAAGAAAGCTGGCAAATAAAGCTATTGCTAAACTTTTTCTAATAACCATCAATACTCCTTTCTATAAACTCCTATGAATAGAAAAACAAGAATATTATACATATAGAATAGAATTTAGTCAACTCATTGAATAGATTTTAATTAAAAAGAGGTGTAATAAATTGTTACGAATTTTAAAATAAACAGCTATATTGATTTCAGAGGTTATTATGTTGCTTAAACAAAATCTAGGGAAAAATATAAAACATTATAGAAAATTGAATAATTTAACACAAGAACAATTCGCAGATTTAATAGGAATTGACTATAAAAATGTAAGCAAAATTGAAAATGGTAATAATTATCCTTCTCCTGATACATTAACTTCTATAGTTCGCGTTCTAAATATAGATTTTTATGAATTATTTGTATTCGATAACCCAATTCCTTATGAAGAAATGAAAGGTGAGATTATCAAATCTCTTGAAAATAAAAGAAATATTGTTTCTTTATATAAAACATTGAAAAGTTTACCTTAGAGGAAGTTAAAACAATGAACAGAAAAGAAATCTCTAATGTTAAATCTATACATCCTTGGAGACAAATAAACTCGCTGTTTTTCAAAAAGAGGAAATTTCTATTTTGCTCTTAAAAACTTCAACATGTTATTGACAAATATTAATAAAAACACTATAATTAGGCTAATTAGGAGTGTGTATTATATGAAATGTCAACCTTTGAAATTATCTAATGGTAATTTCTCGTCGCCGAAATGTAAATCGTTTAAAGGAATACCGGAAAGAATTTCTTCCATAAATGTTCACGATTGGCATGATGCAATTAAATATTGGGAAATGCTCAAACAAGCGAAATATCTTGATGCTCATAGTTATGGCTACAAGCATATACGAGAAAATAATTATTCATTCTTGGATAAACTTAGCTCTTATACAGATAAATCTGCTTTTATATCAAAATTTTGCGAATTCACAAAATTTCCAAAATTATCAGAAATTAGCAGCAAAATTGATGAAGTATTTCATTCTTGTCTTTCAAAAATATCCTACCAGCTAAACAGTCAAACATATAGCAGAAGTCCCTATAGAGTAGTAGATGCAGGATATGACCCCACCTGTTCTGTCAGCTTAAAGAAAGCATTTCCCGGAAGTGATTTAGATAAAGGGTATGTTATACTTGAAGGGAACCATGCATATAAAAGCGATACTCAGGTAGTTAATGAATTTAAAGGTGCATTATGGGATAATTTAGATCAGAGAATAGTAAGCTTAAACCATCCTGATACAACACCTGAAGTTTATACCGAAAAACAAGTAAATGATAAACTTGATGAATTAGACAATATAACCCAAAAGATAACAGACAGAAGTACACAATCCGGACTAATTGCAGCAACCGGAGCAATCGTCGGGGATATTTTGCTAGGTCCGTTAGGTGTTCCTTTAGGTATGCTTATGACAACAAGATTTCTTGGCGATACAGAAAAATATGAAAAAATAAAAGACTCAAATGAAACAAACCCATATACGGCAGCAGAATTTAATCGGGAATTGGCATCAAGAATTCCATCATCAAAAGACCGAGAAAGCGCCAAAAATTTTGCATTTTTTATAGAAACGGTCGAATCAAATCTTAATGAATATAATTATAATAAAAATAGCTCACTTTTTGATAATATCAGACGTTCACCATTTGTAAGGAATTCAAATGTAACTCAAATCGGTGCTTGGAAAAGAAAGATTAACAACGGTTATTTAAAATCAAAACTTCGTAACAGGGAGCAATTGGAAAGAGATTTTAACTATATGACAAATGAGGACAGATATGAATTAATCAAGGATGTTGTGAAATATTCATCCAATGATCAAAGTACACGATTTTCTAAATATTTTGTCAATGATGATGATATAAAGGGCAGGTATGATTCGTTATTAGGAGCATTAAAATAGTATGAGAATTACTACTATAAACAATTTATCATTTTGTTCAGCAGGTTTTAAACAAAATAATACCAAATTTAGGGAAAAAGTTTTAAAGCCCAAAAATTTGATTGCAGAATCTCTTGCTCTTGGAGTGATTGGTGTGTCCGGCGCGGTTATTATAAAAAAGACTACTCCGGACAAAATGATAAAAGCTTTAGCTAAAGATTTATCAATAGAATTAAAAAAAAAGATACGACCTGCTGATTTAAAATCAGTAATGTCTATTAAGGAATTTGAAAAATATACAAAATCACTAAAAAAAGAAAACTATATATCCTCTCCAGAGAATATAAAAAAAGGAATATTTAGGGCGGATTTTCACTCTCACTCTATGTTTTCAGACGGTGCGAGCTCTGTGGAGGATATTTTATCACAGGCGGCAGAATACGGAAACAAGCTTAATAAAATTAACGGTGAAAAATTCTTGTTTGCTCTCTCTGACCATGATGGTGTAGGAGGAGTTAAAGAAGCTCTAAAATTAATTGCAGAAAATCCCAAGAAGTATAAAAATATTAAATTTATACCTGCAGCAGAACTCAGTTTTCCGATAATATCAGAACCCGGAAGTGTAAAACATAATAACTTTCATAATGAAATAGAAATGGCGGAACTATTAATATACGGAATAAATCCGTTTTCTAAAAACTCGGAGAACTACTTCACAAATTTATATAATAAACGTAAATGCGCTATTGAAAGTTCGTTAAAATACGCATCGGAAAATATTGCGAATATAAAATTTTCAGAAGAGGAATACAACAGTTACTTTCTTAGAAAAAAAACTCCATATTGTATGCTATACCAGCATTGGAGAATTTTTCAATATGTAAATTTAAAAATGCGTATTACACAAATTGCAAAAGAGCTTAATAAAAATCCGGAAGAACTGTATTCAAAAATCATGCCCGAATTACCGCGCTTTGGAGGGTTTGACGGATATGCATTAAACAAATATTTAGAAAATAACAATATCAATAACAATTCAAAAACATATCTTGATGAGGCATATAATATAATGAAAGAAATTAGCCCTCACTACAAAGGCCCGCTTTTTATAAATAAAGCTGATAGCTCTTTCGATGAGATTGTAACATTAGCAAATCAAGAGAATGCACAATTAGCCTTTGCACATCCGGGATTCACATTGCAAAATATGACAAAAAGTACAATGGCAGAAAATGTACGCAATTATATTGAAAAGTCAGACGGCAGACTAAAATACTCTGAAAGCTATCACCAAGCATATCCTCCAAATAACATTACCGCGGGAGAGATAGAAGAAACAAATAAAATAATGGAAAATGCCGGTCTAATAAGCATAGGCGGACGAGACATGCATAGAGATAATTTTAAATTTCCTGTTTAACTATTGAGTGTGCGGGAAAACACGACCTTAAAGGTGTGTAAAGATTTTTCCCCGCTTTTGGTTTTAAGTATTTTCTCGAATCTTCCGGTGTTGAATAGCACTGGATAATGTGATATAATTTCCTTGTATTCCAGTCATGAGGTATAAATATTGGGTTTTTTTGAAAGTTTTAAAAAATATAAATCTCAACTTGATGCTGTAGATTCTTCCGTTTACTACGGAAGTAAAACCCTTATAGAAGTATATGAACGCAATGCTAAACTGGAAAAAGAAATTGAGCAAAGGACGTTAGAACTCGATAGAGCCAATAAACAAATGCTCACATTGCAGCATATTTGGAACATGATGAATTCTTCAGAGCCGTTATCTAGTGTTTTAAATGCAATTGTTAACAGCCTGCAAGGAGAACTCGGATATGTTTACAGTTTCATAATCAAGCCTCATATAGAAAACGGTGAAAGTTATATTCAAGTAGCAGCATCTTCCAGACAGGATTTTTCGGATAAATTCGCCAGATACTTCAATTGCAAACTTTCGGATTACAAAATGGTATATCCGGAAATTCAAGACCTCAAAGAAGCTGTAATTCATAATAAAATATACCAATCAGAAAATCTGGTTGAACTTATAGGCGGATTCATTCCAAACCTTGATAAAAACAGACTTTCAAGATTTTTTGAAGATGCTAAGATGAAATCGTACATTCTTGTACCACTTATGTCTAAAGATGTTCACTTCGGTTCATTGATTGTATTTTCTTCTCGGGAAAAAGTTAGCAGCAACGAATTAAACTTTCTGGGACTTTTTGCAAAGCAAATAGAACTTGCAATTACAATTGCCGATTTATTTCAAGCTGTAAAAGCACAAGCCGTAACAGATAGTATGACAGGACTTTATAACAGAAGATACTTTGAAGAATTTATAAAAAAAGAAGCAATTCGTTCGGAAAGACAAAATCAGCATTTTACCGTAATTGGATTGGATTTGGACCACTTAAAACAAATTAATGATGTATATGGTCACAACTACGGCGACATTGCAATAAAAGCTATTGCAGAAGTACTTAAAAATAATGCCCGCTCGATTGATGTTGCGGCAAGAATGGGCGGAGAAGAATTTAACCTAATACTTCCGGGAGTCGACTCAGCTGGCGGTCTTGTAGCAGCGGAACGTATAAGAAAAGCAATAGAGGGGGTTCAGCTTGAAAAAATAGGACACATTACAGCAAGTGTTGGTGTGGCTACTTATTTAGAACATTCGGATGATTTAGACGAACTACTTGAACTCACTGATCAGGCAATGTACGAATCGAAACGAAACGGCAGAAATAGAGTTACACTCGCTAAACCCGCTAAAGAAACGTCTTGGCAAGATATTGCAATAAAAACATATATTGATATCCTTACTAAACATAGAATTCCTATTGATGAAACAACTTCAAAACTCTTAACCCAAAAACTCAGAGAGATAAATATTAACAACGAAAAACTTTACCAAGTAGCAGATGCGCTTGTTTCAACATATAATCCGGACCACAATGACGGAAGCATAAAACAAAAGATTCTTCTGGGAACACTGCTTGCCAAAAGATTTGACCTTTCAAAAGCTGATATAGATAAGCTTAAAATTGCAATTTTGCTTTATGATATCGGAAATACTATGATTCCGAAAGAATTACTCAACAAAACAGAACCTCTAAGCGAGGAAGAAAAAGAATCTATAAAACAACATCCGGTTATTGCTGCACGTGAGATTTTAAAACCAATATCCAATATAAGCAATATAATACCAATAATAGAAAAACACC
Organism: Candidatus Gastranaerophilales bacterium; assembly: GCA_905236775.1. Taxonomy (GTDB): domain Bacteria; phylum Cyanobacteriota; class Vampirovibrionia; order Gastranaerophilales; family Gastranaerophilaceae; genus CAG-196. Next base: position 4,696 of record CAJOOM010000003.1, on the reverse strand, counting down.
ACGAAAATTGGAACGGAACAGGCTACCCCGACAATATTAAAGGTGAAGAAATCCCAATAGAATCACAAATTATACTTATTATTGATTCTTATTTTGCACTGCTGGAAAAACGTCCTTATCGTGATGCAATGACCAAAGATGCAGCATTAAAAACCATTACAGGTGAGATTAACACCAAGTGGAACGAACGCCTGGCAAGTGAATTTATTTCTATTGTAAGAAATGACTTAGACTAGCGAATTTACTAGATTGTACCTAGTTTTGATTACCCTTTTTGTTTACAAAACTTAATATTTTAACAAAAAAAGGCAATTATTTCTTCTTGAAATACTTTATATATACATAGAGGATAATAAAGAAAAAAGGAGAAAAAATATGCCAGACGGAATTACAACTATTATTGTAAATTATGTAGACGATGGTAAAAAAGTATCACAACCTTTGAAATTCAAAGGAAATTTTGGATTCAAAATTGATGGTCGTGAATATAGGACTAATAATGGTCAAGTATATGAGACTAGAACAGGTAATACTGTTAAGAATTTAGACTTGCCGAAAGCTTTGGCTTATCAATTTATAGGCATGTCAAATACCGCAGAATTAGCTGCAGATTATACTTTCTCTGAAAAAGATATGAAAGATGCTAAACAATATTTTTCACATGCCAGCAATGATAATACACGCATAAACACAATTATGGGTTACGAAGTTACAAGAGGTGTCAAAAATGGAGGGGCAAGTTACAATAACGGTGTTTATTCAACGCAATATAGACATAATGTCAGCATCTGGCAAACAAAATAATTACCAAAAATATACAAAAGTGCACCAAGCAAATTGAGTCCGCTTTTGTATATTTATTCATTTAACCCTATTCCATTAGAGTCGTCATCATAATCGGTTCGTCTTCAGTAGCAAGTACTGTATGTTCAAAGTGGGCTGACGGCATTCTGTCCTTTGTAATTACACCCCAGTGGTCGTCTTCTACAAATACATCATCGCAACCCAAGTTCAACATCGGCTCAATTGCTATAACGTAACCTTGTTTTATAAGGGTTCTGTCTCCGACTCTATAGTTAAATAAAAACGGGTCTTCGTGCATTTCGTGTCCGACACCATGCCCGCCGTATTGACGAACAATTCCAAGATTATATGACTTAGCAACGTCTTCTACCGCTCCTGATATGTCATCTAGAACATTTCCTGCTCTCATTTTTGATATACCGGCATAGAGAGCCTCTTCAGTCGCTTTCATAAGACGTTGTTTCTCTTCCGAGATTTTACCTACTGCATATGACCACGCACTATCACCTACCATGCCGCCATATGTTGCACCAACGTCAATTGCAATTATATCACCCTCTTTAAGGATTTCTTTATCACTCGGGATACCGTGAACTACTTTTTCGTTTATAGAAGTGCAAATGCTTGCCGGAAAACCGTTGTAACCCAAGAAAGTAGGAACGGCTCGATTCTCTTTAATTACTTTCATAGCTATGTTATCGAGTTCTTTTGTTGAAATCCCCGGTTCAACAACTTCTTTCATTTTTTGATGCACGAGAGCTACAATATGTCCTGCGTGTCTCATACGTTTAATTTCGTCTCTGGATTTTCTGTTTATCATAATTTTACACCTTTTTATACTTAGATTTTAGCACAAAATTCATTTTGAGCAGACATTAAAAATAAGAATTAGGTTCTTTATCAAGATTGTTTTTATTATGATATACTTATATAAGTAACGAGTTTTGTGGAATTGGGATAAAAATTGATAGTTAAAGAAGATTTTGAGATAAAGAATTTAACAACGTACAAAATAGGCGGGGTAGTAAAGAAAGTTTTATTCCCTGAAACTCAGGGTGAATTTACGGAACTGTTGAGAGAAAATCCGGAGTGTTTGGTTTTGGGTAGTTGTTCTAATGTTTTATTTTCATCAAACGGATATGATGGAACAATCATCATGACTTCAGAATTAAAACAATTTGAAATCCGCGGGACAAAGTTATTTACCTCAGCAGGAGTTAAAGGTCCGTTACTTGCGCAAAAAACAGCAGAAGCAGGACTCAGCGGATTTGAATTTATGATTGGTTTCCCAGGCTCAATTGGCGGAGACATTTGTATGAATGCAGGAGCGCACGGACAATCTATCTCGGATAATTTAACTCAATGCTGCTTATTTGACAGAGAAAAAAAAGAAATTGTATATAAAACTAAATCCGAAATGGATTTTAGTTATAGACATTCATTAATTCAAGATGGCAGATACGTTCTTGTGCATGCGGAATTTGATTTAAAAAAATCATCAACAGACGAAATAAAATCATTAATAGAGAGAAATTTAGAATTCAGGAAAAATATTCAACCATCGCTAGCATTTCCAAATGCCGGTTCGGTATTTAAAAATCCGGAAAATGATTCAGCGGGCAGACTTCTTGACAAAGCAGGTGTTAAAACTTTTGATTTACCGCGTGCAAGAGTTTGGCAAAATCATGCTAACTTTATAATAAATAAGGGAGATGCTACTTCAGAGGATATTTTAACATTAATGGTTATGATGTATAATGCGGTTAAAAACTTGTATACAATAGAATTAAAACCGGAAATCATTTTTATCGGCGATAAAACAGAAAAAGAGGAAGAATTATGGAATATATTGTGCCAAAAGAAGCAAAAATAGCCGTTTTATGCGGCGGGATGTCATCAGAGCGAGAAGTTTCACTTCGGTCTGGGAAAAATGTTTTAGGTGCATTAAAAAGATTGGGTTATGAAAATTCAGCATTGGTCGACGTTTCTCCTAATATCATGGATGACTTAAAAGGATTTGAATATGCCTATAATACTATGCACGGTAAATATGGCGAGGACGGATGTATACAAGGTATTTTGGAAATATTAAAAATTCCTTATACTGGCTGCGGTGTAATGTCAAGCGCAATTTGTATGAATAAAGAATACACAAAGAGAATTCTTTCGACTTGCAAAGATATTCCGTTAATAAAGTCTGTATTTGTAAGAAAAGGTGATAATTTAAAAGATGCCGTAAAAGATTTAAAATATCCTCTTATAACAAAACCTGTTTCAGAGGGTTCCAGTTTCGGCATGACGAAAGTTAATAAACCGGAAGAACTTCTGAAAGCATACGAAGAAGCAATAAAATTCAATGATGATGTTTTAATAGAAGAATTCATTGACGGATTTTTTGTAACAGTAGGTGTCATAGGTTTACAAGGAAAAGAATTTGCAACAGAGATTCTGGAAATCAGAACAAAGACTGAATGGTACGATTTTGATGCAAAATATACAAAAGGCTTATCAGAATTTATAGTTCCTGCAACAGGTTTAAGTCAACAAGCAACTCAAAAAGTAAAAGACATTGCAGTCAAAGCTCACCAAACAGCAGGCTGCAGCGGTGTTTCAAGGATAGATTTCATGATAAAAGATGACGAACCGTATTTTTTGGAAATAAACACAAATCCGGGAATGACAGACACAAGCGACTTGCCGGCTCAAGCAAAAGTAATGGGAATAGACTATGATAATCTTGTATTAACAATACTTAACAGTGTAGGACTAAATAAGTAATGCATAATGATGATTTAAGAAATAACAATAACAGTGATGACTTAACAATTCCAAGACAGTATAGAAGAATTAAAGTCAGAAAAATGCAGCGCCAAGCAAAAAGATCGAATCGGCGATGGAAACAATTTCGAATATTTTTAAAACTGTTTATATTGTTAGTTTTGTGTTTTACTTGTTATACACTTTTAAAACATCCCCAGTGGAGATTGCATTCAAATGCGTTTGACAGCTTGGATAATCCGGCATTGGAGATAGTAAACAACAAGATTGTACCATCACATAAAGTGTTATCAGCTCTCAGAAGGAATCGAGTTTCAACTAAACCGATATTCCTAGTAAAAACAGACAACCTAAAAGAAAGTATTAAACAACTAGAACCTGTTCAAGATGTTTATATAAGAAGATTTTGGTATCCTGCAAGATTAAAAATTATTATAATTGAGAGGACTCCGGCATTAACTATATCTCCGGACATAGAAGTACCGCCGATTGCATTCTTTTCTTCGGACGGAAAATTAATCGGAAGAGACTATATGCCTCTACCTCCCGAGTTTAAAACGGTGAGAGTAATTACTTACGGAGTCGGAGACGATTATAGAAATTGGGACAGAACAAAAGTAAATAATTTTAAAAAACTCGCTTTGATGGTAGAAAATGCATCCGGCGAAAACGTAGAATATATAGATTATAGAGACCCAAAAGACGTTTACGTAAAAATCCCGACCGTAAATATAAGACTCGGAAGCTTTAATGCAGGAGTTTATGGCAAAACTCAAAGACTAAGAACCCTTGTTCCGCAAGTAAAAATGCTTAATAAAAAAATCAAATACCTTGACCTAAGATGGGATTCTAATTTTATAAAACTGGATGAATAGGAGTAAATAATTATGCAAGTGCAAGTGGTAAATACTCAAAATAATCAAACAAGTTTCGGTGCAATTTATCAGCCGAAAAATATTAACTTCAATAAGGTGCAAGAGCCTATTGTTGAGGCTATTAAAAAAGCTATGAGAGAACCTTTGCAAAAATTCAAAGGTGAAACGGCAGAGGGGTTTTATAAGTCAAAAGGACTTGACTTTGAAATAACACCACACAGTAGCGAATCGGTTTATTT
>CAJOOM010000002.1 GCA_905236775.1 Candidatus Gastranaerophilales bacterium | reverse complement strand
TCCATATTTGACATATTATCTCTTAGACTTTCTTTTTTAAGTCCTTTGTAGTCTTTGTATTCACGAGTTTTCATGCCAGACCATTCTCTAGTAATAATGTCTGTTAGAATTGCATATTGAGAATCTTTAACCCCACTTCTTTGCCATTCGTCAGTAAGTGCTTTCCTAATTTCAATTGATTTCAAACGTTGGTTTACCCACTCGGGCGAATATCCTTTTGCTAAATAAAATTGCAACGCACGGTTTATAGCAATCTCCGGGTCTTGCATTTCGTCAAGTCTTTCTGAACCAACTTTAGCAAGCCATAGTTTAAAAGGTTCTGCTTTTGGACTTGGTATAGACTGAACAAGTCTTAATACACCTTCTGTATCAAGAACATCAGTTTTGTAATATTTGCCGTCTGCGGATTGCATTTTCAGTTGGTTACAACTTGTAACCAACTGACTACCTTCCTTATTTAATCTGTTTTTAAGAACTTTCCAATAATTTCTGGGATTAGGACTTTCTGTTAAAATAGCAACTATATCTACAACTGAAAAATACCAAAGTTCTTTTTCATTATCCCAACTTGTTCTAACTTTATAATCTTCAAATAATTTTATCGAAGTCTTTTTATCTTTCTCATTAGGACTCATACTCATACTTTCTTTTCTTATTACTTGCATGTTACTGAATTTTGAATTATGTGTCAATAAAAAACGGTAAAATATCGTAAGTAAGCATTAAAAAGGTATGAGGGTAGGGGTAAAGTAATGTAGGGTGCGGTGTACCGCACCGAGAACTAATTTCAGGTTCCACCTGACAATAACATTTGTAATAAAAAAGAACCTATCTTGTGATAAGTTCTTTTCTAAATGGTCGGGAGGGGTAAATCACGACACGATTCGAACCTCCGACAGCAACGTCTGTAAAGCGAACGTGCAAGCTTTTTCAACAAAAAAGAGCCCATTCCACAATGAGCCCTTTTCTAAATGGTCGGGATGACACGATTCGAACGTGCGACCCCTTCGTCCCAAGCGAGTTTTATTGAATAAGATTGACAGTTTAATCATACATTTACACCTGTTTCATAAAATCCTTTTACCCATCATAAACATATTATGGCTACATATAGGCTACATGAAAAATTATTTATTGAACATCTCTGAAATCATTGATTTAATTGGCTGGCATGGGGGAAATAGACCGCAAAATCAAAAACATCAAGGGGTTTATAAATTTATGGTGGGAAAATTCATCTTCTAATTTATGTAAAATATGGTATAATTGAGTTTGTAGAGCAGTTTCAATATATTGGAATACCTCCCGAACATGCACGACACAATCCAACTGGTACTAGGTGTAGGAAAGGAGGGAGCCATGAATAAAAAGAATAATTGGCTAGAGATAATAAAATATGCCCTACTCGTCATCGGGCATATTCTAATCATTATCTCTAAGATGATGTAGAGAACTGGTACTGGGTACTCGAAAGGGTACCCTCTCTACACTCTTATTATAACATATTTTTTAATCGTTGCAAGCTGATTTTGAAAACCTATTTTGAAAAATCTAAAAAAATATATAAGGACAAGCATTTATAAAAATAAATGTTTTTTCTCCTCATATACAGTACAGTAACAGACATGCTTGATATTATTGATTTTAAAAAAAATTGTTGTTCTGATTTTTTGCATTACTATTTTAATACAATTTATTGGCTGTATATTTTAGTAAAATCAAAATTTGTTATTTTTGCGAATACTTTTCAAGTATTTTTGTTACAAATGAACTATTTAGAAAATCTCTAAAATTTCTTTTTTCTACAAATTTTTTAGCTTCATTTTTTGATATTGTACCCTCTTTTACTGCTTCTTTGACTAGCGATTTAAAAGTTTTTCTATTAATATCTTCACGATGAAATGCTCTCATTATTTCATTATAACTTAATTTTATGTAGTCTTTTCTCTGTTTTATAGCATTTTTCCCTTCTTTGTCTGTAATGATACCTTTTTCAACAGCTGATTTAACTAGGTCGCTAAATGCTAATCTGTTCATTTGACTTATTTCTTGAAGTGATGCCATTTTATATAACTTTTCCATTGTTACTATGTATTCTCTTGTTCGTTTTGGTGCATCAATTAAAACCATGGTATTTAAAAACTTTTCAGATAGTTTTAAATCATATGAAGTTTGTGGAGCAAATATACCCTCTAACTGTCTTTGGAATATTGCCTGTGATCTAGGATTATATTTTTCTTTAAGACTTTTTATGCCAAAAAACTTGCGAACTTTTGCCATTATAGATGTCGTTTTTTGTCCTAACTTAAATCTTGCAAATTCTAGTTCCTGCTTTATAGGAACTCCATATAAATTTCCTTTAAAACCAATGTTTTGTCTTTTATCAACACTATAACTATTTGCAACATTTATACTACTAACATTCAAATCCATAAAATTAGACTCCTTAGCAACTTACTACTATCACACTACATATATAAAAACAAAAACGCTTTCAAAATTGCCTAATTGTTATAAAATATTAAGAAATATTAAGATGATACTTTATAAAGATGTGCGTAAAGTGCTGATATTTAGTACAATACGACAGACTATATTAACAATAAATCCATTCGCATTTTTATCAACAATTTCTTCTTTGTATATCTGATTGGCTGATATTAGTAATGTAGGGTGCTGTGTACCGCACCGAGAACTAATTTCAGGTTCCACCTGACAATAACATTTGTAATAAAAAAGAACCTATCTTGCGATAAGTCCTTTTCTAAATGGTCGGGATGACACGATTCGAACCTCCGACAGCTACGTCTTTAAAGCGAATGTGCAAGCTCGTTCAACAAAAAAAAGAGCTTACTTGTATGTAAACTCTTTTGTAAATGGTCGGGATGACACGATTCGAACGTGCGACCCCTTCGTCCCAAGCGAAGTGCGCTACCAAGCTGCGCTACATCCCGATGACCATATTCAATTTTCAATTTATTGGGGCGCAGCTTGGTAGCGACGCTACCTGCATCCTCCTCCTCGTAACTTGACATTTAGTCAACTTACTCGGGGAGTCCTTGCTACATCCCGATGACCATATTCAATTTTCAATTTATTGGGGCGCAGCTTGGTTTATCTATCATTCGGCTCCATCGAACCTTACGGTTCTCCATTCGCCTGCCCTACTCCGAAACTGTCCACTGGA
>CAJOOM010000001.1 GCA_905236775.1 Candidatus Gastranaerophilales bacterium | reverse complement strand
GTTAAAAGACCTAACTTAATAACTGCCGTAAAAGAATTCTTCATAGATACAAAACGTATATTTAATGAAATACGCAGTAATATTAACCAAAACTTAAACAAAAGAATCAAGGTTACGATTGAATAAGCAAGATGATTTTAGGGTGCAATTTTTTGCACCAAATTTTCAAATTAACTATTTTTGTCCTTTTGTATGATTTAGATTATATAGATATTTGAGTCTTATATTTACCCATTTTAAAGTCTTTTTAATGACATTTTTGTTACCATAACCAAACATTTAGGATATTTTGGGTTAAACATTTTCCGACCTTTATAAATCGGCAAAGGCTGGATTGCTTCTGGCATTAGCCCTCACAATTTAATTCATTAAAAAACTAACCTTTACAAAACTTAATATTTCTTTCAAAAAAGGCAATTTCTTAAAAGAAAAATACTTTATATACATGTAAGGTTACAAAAAAGGTTAGTTTACAGTTAGGTAGGTTTTCTATGTTAATGATGTACTGGCAGGTCCAGCAATTAACACGCGAAATAAATGATTTGGAACGACAAGCACTAAAGGTTCGTACCCGATTAACGAACTATCAGGAGTATGCAGGCAGGCTTGGCGGAAATACAAATCTGTTTTCTGGGAATATAGCCGGACTATCATCAGAACTTGTTCCGAGAGCTACGATGTTTGCTCAATATTCTAATTATGCAAGTTCTGTTGAGGCAGGACAACAATTAATGCGAATGAAAGCAATGGGAATGACACCTGTACTTAATAATCCTATGATGCAATATAATTACGATATGAATGCATTTGCCCAACTTAAGCAGCAATCTATGCAGGCTAAAAAACAACGTGAAGTTGATGCAATGCATAAAATAGAAAAAGAAATAGAACTTGAATTAAATGAAATTAATTTAAGGTTAAAGGAGAAAACAAAAATGAAAGAATCTTGTGAACAACGTTTAGATAAACGATTAGAAGATTTTGTTCCTAAATTAGGTTAGTGATAAAAAAATATAGCTCTAAAAACGATTAGTGTGTAGAAAATGTGAAGTGTATACCTATTAACTTAAAATTCCGCCTCTTTAAAAGAGGCTTTTTTTTTATATTAATAACATAATAAGAAGTCTTAAATGGTAAAATTTAATATATATCATTCTAAAAAAACAAATTTACTTAACAAATCAACAACCTTTTTAACATAAAGTATACAAAAAATATAATATATGGTATTATATTTTTAGTAGTAGATAATAAATTTTTGATGATATATGCGATAAAGAAGATTATTAAGAGAATATTAGTAGTTATCGGGTAGGTTATATGTACCCGAATATCGTGTATATATAAAAAATAGAAAGAGAAAAGGTGCCGCATGAACGGAATGCTGACAGCTGCAATTATAGTAACCGTAGTTTTGGTTGCTGTTATTGTTATACTTGGAGTTAAGTATAAAGATCTTAAGATTCAGACAGAAAATGCGAAAAAAGATTTACAAGAACGCGAATCTATTATGCAAAAAGAGGCTCTTATAAAAGCAAAAGAAGCTTTGCATAATGAAAGAGAACAATTAAACGAAGATGAGAGAGAACGTAGAAGAGAATTCGCTCAAATAGAAAACAAATTAAACAAAAGAGAAGATATTCTTGAAAATAAAATACAAGAAGTTACTGATAAGCAGGTAGAATTAGATAAAATGAAAGACCAACTTATCGAAAAAGAAGATTTTCTTGCAGAAATTGTTCAAAAGCAGACTGTTGAATTGGAAAGAATAGCAGGAATGTCAACGGAAGAAGCAAAGAAAATGCTTTTAGAACAGTTGAAAAACGATTTGGCTCAAGAACAATTACAATTAATACGTGAAAACGAAGCTAAAATTCGCGAAGATGCATTAGAAAAATCAAAAGAGATTCTTTCGACTACAATGCAGAGATGTATGATTGATCAAGTTGTAGAATCGACAGTTTCTGTTGTATCACTTCCGAATGATGAGATGAAAGGACGAATTATAGGACGTGAGGGAAGAAATATTCGTACTTTAGAAACATTAACCGGTGTAGATTTAATTATTGATGATACTCCGGAAGCAGTTGTACTTTCTTCTTTTGATCCGGTAAGAAGAGAAATTGCGAAAATAGCATTGGAAAAACTTATACAAGATGGCAGAATTCACCCTGTAAGAATTGAAGAAACAGTAGAAAAAGCCAGAGAAGAAGTTGAAAAGAAAATAATGAAAGAGGGCGAAAATGCAGCCGTTGATATGGGAATAATGGGCTTAAACAAAGAACTTATCAAAAACCTAGGACGATTATACTATAGAACAAGTTACGGTCAAAATGTTCTTAAACATTCGCTTGAGGTAGGTCATATTGCAGGAATGTTAGCATCAGAACTTGGTGCCAATGTTTATGTTGCAAAGCGTGCCGGACTTTTACATGATATAGGTAAGGCTGTTGACCAAACACAAGAAGGTACGCATATTCAACTTGGTGTAGAACTTGCATCAAGATACGGCGAAAAACCGGATATTATACATGCTATAGAGGCACACCATGACGACGTTACAGCTAATACAATTGAGGCTGTTTTGGTTAAACTTGCTGATGCTATTTCTGCAGGACGTCCGGGTGCAAGACGTGATACTTTAGAAATCTATATTAAGAGACTACAAAAAATTGAAGAAATAGTAAATGGTTATGAGGGAATCAAACAATCATTTGCAGTTCAAGCTGGACGTGAAGTGCGTGTAATCGTTCAATCTGAAATGTTTGATGATTTAGCTTCACAAAAACTTGCAAGAGATATTGCAAAGAAAATAGAAGATGAACTTGATTATCCGGGACAAATTAAAGTTACGGTAGTCAGGGAATTCCGAACAACAGAGATTGCAAAATAGTTAAAAAGTGTAAAGTGGAAAATGGAAAGTTTAAAGTTATTTAAAATAATTATTATAACTACTTTCCACTTTCAACTTTCAACTTTCCACAAAAGACATGAATAAAACAAATGAATGTATAAAGTTAATATTCTTAGGTGACATAACCGGCAGGCAAGGGCGCACTGCCGTTATGTCATATGTGCGTTCGATTAAAGAAGATGCGGTTAAAAATAATTCTATTTCCCCCTTTATTATTGCAAATATCGAAAATGCATCTCACGGTTTTGGATTGACGAAAAAGAATTACGAAGACTTATCCTCATATGGAATTGGTTGTTTTACATCCGGTAATCATATTTGGGATAAAAAAGATATTTATGAATATATTGATGATGCTAAAAATTTAATAAGACCGATAAATTACCCCCTAGGAACAAAAGGAATTGGCTCACAAGTATTTGAAGTAAACGGTCAAAAACTTGCCGTTATAAATGCATTAGGGCGAGTATTTATGCCACCTATAGATTCTCCGTGGCAAGTTGTGACTCAAGAGATTGACAGATTAAAAGAGCAAGGGGTAGAACATATAATTATAGATTTTCATGCAGAGGCTACTGCTGAAAAAATTTGTTTTGCAAAATATTTGGCGCATATGTATAACAGTGAAGAAAATGCTTTAATAAAGGGATTTTTGGGCACACATACTCACGTTCAGACTGCTGATGAACAAATATATAATGGAATGGCATATATAACGGATGCCGGTTTTTGCGGAGCAGTTGACAGTGTAATCGGAATGGAATTTAAAACATCTTTACACCGATTATCAACAAGTTTGCCTGAGAGATATGAAATTTCAGAAAATCCGATTGCGCAAATTAATGGTGTTGAGGTTCTCATTGATAGGACAAAATCGACACAAATAAAAAGAATTAATGTTATAGTAAATAATAAAGAGGATTAGATTATGAAAGGAACAAACATCGTAATTCCGCACAGAGGAGGTGTGTAATGAAAGGTGATTTTCATATACATACATACTATTCTGATGGAGTTTTTTCTCCGGAAAAAATTGTGGATTTGGCTGTTGAAGCCGGTCTTGAAGTAATTGCACTAACCGATCATGATAATGTCTTATCATATAATGTTGCAAAAGAATATATAGATTCTAATAATATTAATATCAAACTGATTCCGGGAATCGAAGTTAATACATTGTATAAAGATTACGAAGTTCATATCTTAGGATATTATCCGGATACAACAAAATCTGATTTTAAGGCAATGTTAAAGACTCAGCAGCAAGCACGTATCAAACAAACAAAAGAAATTTTGAGACTGCTTGCCAAAAAAGAAGGTATAAAAATTGCTTTTGAGGATGTAAAAGATATGGTTGCAGAAGGCGGAAGTATAGGTCGTCCTCATATAGCAAAAGCTATTACAAATGTTGGCGGAACGAGTAATGTAATGGAAGCATATAGCAAGTATATTCATAAAGATTCACCTGTTTATATAGAACGTAAAACAGTATCACCATTTGATGCAGTGGAAGTTATATATGACTCAGGTGGAATTCCTGTTATTGCACATCCTTACGATATAGATATTGCGGAAAAACTTATTAAAGAATTAATGAATTGCGGTCTTAGAGGAATTGAAGCATATCATAGAAAGCATTCTCCCGCTATTATTGAATATTTTTCATCTTTGGCAGAGAATCTAGGTCTTATTGTTACCGGCGGTTCAGATTTTCATGCCCCTAATATAATGAACGGACAGATAATTCTGGGCAAAAATTTTGTGCCGGAATGGATTTATGACGGACTAGTTAAGGAAAAGAAAAATATAGATTTAGCAGGATAGGGGTAAATATTCGGCTTAAATCCCGACAAAACGTTTTTCATCCAATGAACAGTTTTTACTCCACTTCAAAAGGTCTTAATTACTTTCAAGCACACTCATATATAAAAGAAAAACTGCTTGAGGGTGATATTGAGGCTATTGAAGAATTTAAGCCAAAAGTAAAAGCAAACGGAATTAATTACAAAAAACTTATGAAAAGAATTGAGTGGGAAATAAGAAAGGGCAATTACGACTATTAGGCTCACGATAATCGTGTCCGCATATTAGAAAAGAGGGCAATTACGACTACTAAAAAGAACTGAAAAATAGGAAATTTTATGATATAATCAAGTTATTGCTTGAAAATTTCATAATGTATAAAGGGGAATGCCGGATCTGACAACCACCTCTCGAACAACAGTATTACGGTTATACAGTCGAGAAAGGAGGTTGAACATGTATGGATTGCTAGTAAAAATAGCTATCGCCTTGCTTGTGATGATAGCTACTTTACAATCTGTCTTGTAAAGGAAACGGTTAAGCTCTATCTGCAAGCTAGAGCTTTTCCCTTACATTATTATTATACATTATCATATTTCGTTTTTCAAGTGGTTGTGGTAGTTCGTTATTATCTAATTAGTATTTTTTACCAGTGTAAATAACTTGACCGTTTCTTATAACTTGTACCGGCTCATAATTTTGTTGTAATATATCCCTAATCCAACCATCACTACCATTTTGTTTGTCATAAAAATCAATTTCTTCATTGCTTGGTGACAATTCATCAAAAGTTATTCTACCTATTAATTCATTATCTACATTTCCATGTGGTACCATTTGAAAAAATGGAATAGAGTCCATTGGTGATAACACAATACCATTATCACCACCTAAAGTGTATGTTTTATCTCCTACCTTAATAACATCACCTGCTTGTAACTGTAGCGGAGCTTGATTACGAATATTATCAGGTAAATTTAATTTTTTATCTTTTACATGTTCAACTGTTATACTTGCGTTACTAATTCCTTCAGGATAGTTTGTATATGAACTGTTTGCCCATTTTTCAACATCACTCTTTAATAAATTTTTATCGGTCAAATAACTTGTTACAGGGTGTGGCGGATTGCCATATCTCCCGTAATTATCTTGTCCTTGCAAAACTCCTTTTTTAATTAATACTGCAGTTGTTAAAAGTCCAAGAGTTTCACATGCTTTTTCTTCTTCTTTTGTATTTACTCTATGATTTATAATTGGTCGTCCGTCAGAGTTTCTATGCCTTAAATCTCTTTGTTCTGATTCATTTGGGTATTTATCTAAATAATTTTCGTCACAATGATTTGCTTCGTGCATTAATAGAGTTACCATATTAGCTAAATTGTTAGTATCTTGACAGTGAATACTGAATACAATACCACCACCTTTTGCTTGTGCACTATCATGACTATTGTCGTAAGTAATATTTTTCAAATATTCTAATATTCTATCTCTTTTTGCTTCTGAGATACCCATTTGTTGCAAATCTTCTTTCGTTAAACTATTTAATTGATTTGTTAAATAACTTACTGCTTTATCTACATTTTGTTTCAATTCTGCCGAAGGCTCAACTTCATTAAAATTTGCATTATCTTCAATTTCAATATTTTTATGCAAAGCATTATTTACCAAATTAACAATTCTCTGCCAACATTCTTTGGAAAATTGTATAATAGCCTCTTTGTGAACTAAATAATTATTAGATTTATCGGGTGTATCATTGTGATTATTTGATACTTGCATATTATTAGGGTCATCAAATTCATTTATAATTTGTGTCCAAATACTTCCTAGTTGTTTGCACTCGTAATTACTCAAGCCTAATTCTCTTTGTATGCCTTGAGTTATACCACCACTTTGTATTGTAAATTTTCCATCAGTTTTCATAATTATACATCTTATATATCGGCATATTTTGAAAAAACTTTAATGATTTTTGAAAACAATTTACAAAAATTTACAAAACACGTTGAAAAATACTGAAAATCCTTTATAATATATATAGATAGTTTTGATACGGTAAATCTCGATACCGAGACTTTAGGTCACAGAGGGATAATTCGAGTCCTCATAATCAAGACTATCTTT